>JAAYAQ010000387.1 GCA_012719295.1 Candidatus Hydrogenedentota bacterium
CGGTTTCGCCCCGAAATTCAGCGTGTTTCCGTCCTGAAGAGACTCACGGAATTCAGTCGTGTTAGAGGAGACCGCGCGCATGCAGGGATTCACGTGGATTGACACCGTGGTGCTTGCTGCGTATCTCGCCGGGATCGCCACGCTGGGCAGCGTGCTTGGGCGGGGCCAGAAGGATGTGGGCGATTACTTTCTCGGGGGACGGACGTTTCACTGGCTGCCGATCGCGCTGTCGGTGATTGCGACGGACCTCAGCGCCATCACCTACATGGGGAGTCCCGCGCTGGCCTTTCAGCGGGACTTGCGCTATCTGCCGGTCATTCTCACCGCACCTGTCGCCGTGTTGATCACCGTGCCCATCATGGTTTCGGTGTTTTACCGGATGAAGATCTTCACGATCTATGAATACCTCGAACGCCGCTACGGCATTGTCCTGCGGGTGCTGGCCAGCATCCTGTTCCTGACCATGCGCGGGGGGTGGCTGGCCACGGCGATCTTCGTGCCTTCCCTGGCGCTTTCGGTTGTGGCGAATGCCAACATGACGGCCTGCATCTTCGGCATCGGCCTGTTCGCCACCTTCTACGCCGCCGTGGGCGGGTTCAAGGGCGTGATCTGGTGCGACGTGGTCCAGTTCTTCATCCTGGTCGGCGGCGTGCTGATTGCCGGCGCCGTGGTCCTGATGGATTTTCACGGCGACGTCGCGGGCATCTGGGCCCTGGCCGCGAACAAGGGCCACACGCGGATGTGGGACTTCGACTATCATTTCGCGGCCGAATACACCTTGTGGAGCGTGCTGGCCGGCGGCCTGGTGTCGTACATGTCGGCGGCCGGGGCCGACCAGGTCACGGTGCAGCGCTACCTCAGCGCCCGCTCGCTCGGCGTGGCTCTGAAAAGCGGCCTGGCGCAGTCGCTCATCGTGCTCCCGGTCGTCATCCCGATGTTCCTCCTGGGGACGCTGCTGGTCGCCTACTACGCGCAACATCCCGATATGATGCAGTCTCTGCTTGCCCTGGACCCCGCGAACCCCACCAAGGCCATGGACCGGGTGCTGCCGCATTTTGTGGTCCACGGGCTGCCCCGGGGCGTCGGAGGACTGGTGATCGCGGGCATCATGGCCGCGACCATGTCGAGTCTCGACGCCGGAATGAATTCCATGGCCACGGTGTCCGTGATGGACTACTACAAACGCTTTTTTCACCGGGACTGGAAGACGGAACGTCATTACCTGTGGGCGAGCCGCGGCGCAACGGCCTTTTTCGGCGTATCGGCCACGATTGCCGCGCTGTATGTCGACCAGCTGGGCACCATCATCGAGATCATCGGGAAGATCAGCAGCCTGCTGGTCGGTCCGCTGGTATCCATGTTTTTTCTCGGGGTGCTGACCCGCCGTGCGAACGCGGTGGGCGTGTTTCTGGGAACCCTGACGGGGCTGGCGTTCACGGCGTGGCTCGCGAACCGGACCGACGTGTTCTGGTCGTGGTACGGGCCCGCCGGGCTGGTGTCGAGCGCCACTTCGGGCTACCTGCTCAGTCTCGTCTGGAACGCGGTATCCGGCGCGGCCCTGTTCGACCCCCAAAGCCTGTTTCGGAAAGACTGACGGACGGGCACATATAAAGAAAAGGTGCGCGAAATGAAAATCCTCGACACGGGCCTCCTCTACCGGAATCCCATCCCGCATGTGCGCAGTGTGCACGGCTATTTTCCCTCGGTGGTCAGCATGGACAACGGCGAGATGCTGGCCACCGCGGTCCTGGGGGAGGCGTTCGAAGCGCCCAATCTCCGTACGCACGTGTTCCGGTCCGTCGATGCGGGGCATACCTGGCAACATGAAGGCCCCATCTACCCGGGGGTTCAGGATGCGCTCATGTCCGATGCGTCCCGCCTGACCGCGCTGGGGGGCGGCCATCTCGTTGCGTTCACCGTGCGGCACGACAGGACGGAGCACCCCGGCGAGGGACTCACCAATCCCGAGACGCTGGGGTTTGTCCCCACCGAACTGCTCCAGTTTCGCTCGGCGGACTGCGGCCACACCTGGACGGGGCCGGTTTCGATTGTCCCCCCGCTGGAGGGACCGTCGTTCGAACTGTGCTGTCCCATCACCGTTTTGCGCGACGGCCGCTGGGTGCTGCCTACGTCGACCTGGCAGGGCTGGGACGGGTATTGTCCCAACGGCATTCGCACGATCGCGCTGGTCTCGAACGACGCCGGCAAGACCTGGCCGGGGTATTGGAATGTAATGGCCGAGGCGGCCGGCAAAACGCACTTCTGGGAATCGAAGATCATCGAGCTGCCCGACGGGCGGCTGCTTGCCGTGGCCTGGGCCTACGATGCACTCGAGAAGAAGGACCGCCCCAACCAGTACGCACTGAGCCACGATGGCGGCGAGACCTGGTCCACGCCGGCCTCCACGGGCCTTTTCGGCCAGACCCTGACGCCAATGGCGCTGGACGATGGGCGCATCCTTTGCGTGTACCGCCGTCTGGACACGCCGGGGCTGTGGGCCTGTCTCTCGCGGCTGGAAGGCGTGACCTGGCGGACGGACGAACACACGCCCCTGTGGGGCGCGGAAACCCGCGGCCTGACGGGGTCCTCCAGCAACATGTCCAGCAATTTCGCCGTGCTGCGATTCGGCGCGCCGTGCCTGACCCGTTCCCCCGAAGGGGCCGTCTTCATGGCGTTCTGGGGCTACGAAGATTGCATCAGTGTCGTCCGCTGGTTTAAGCTGGATCCCGATCCGTAACACGGGAGACGGAACCCCAACCTCCTGGGGGAATGTGCACGAGGCAATGCACGTCCGAGAGGTGAAACCTCCGACCAAATATGCTAACTTTACACTGTGATTCTGCGTTTTGTTTGCATCCGTTCTTCCGGACGTGTATCATTCCCTCCCGGGATTAACATCAAGGCTGGAGCCCCAGCGCACTTTCTCGCTTGAGAGGCCGGTATGAAAACTCTGATTGACAAAGTTCTATCCCTCGAGAACGAGGCTGAACGCATTCTCGACGATGCACGCCGGGAAGCAAAGAAAATCGACGCCGACGCCGACGCTCAGATCGCGCAACTTCGGGCCGACGGCGAAGCTGTCCTCCAGCGCCGCATTCAGGAATACCGGAACGCTGCCGAGCAGAAACATCAGGACGAAGTCGCCAAGGCCCGGGCCGCGCTCGCCCAGGAGCTCGAGCGGGTGAAACAGGTTCCGGACAGCGTGCTCGTTGAGCAGGCGGCGAAAATCGTCGCCCGGTTTTGTGAGTTTTAGCCATGGCAATTGACTCCATGATGAAGATGGCCATCCTGTGCCCCGTCAGCGACGGGCAGCGCCTTCTTCGCACACTGCATGGCTTGGGCCTGGTCGAGATCACCGATGTGCAGGAGCGCACTGAGACCGCCAGCGAACGGTTGACGGCGCCCGAGGTCTCGACCGAGGAAATCGATCAGGTTCTTCAAAAAATCCACCTTCTTCTCGGCCTGATCGATACCCTGGCGCCCGAAAAGAAGAGTTTTGTGGCGGGTCTCGCTCCGGTGCCGCTCGTAATCGAGCCCGGCGAACTCGATGCTATCCGCCAGACTTTTGATCTGGAAGGCTATTACGTCCGCGCCCATGAGCTCGATGCCGCCTACCGGCACGCCGATCGCCGCATCGGAGAGATTCAGAATCTGCTCAAGGACCTCGAACCCTATGAATCGTTGGCGATTCACGTGGGGGACCTGGCCAAGACACGCCGCACGCGCGTTCTTTTCGGCGAAATGCTGCCCGCGGCCCTGGCCGCCATCCAGACGGACGCCAACGCCCCCGGCACGCTGACCGTCGAGCGTCTCTACGAAGGACAGTATTACCGGGAAGGGGCTCCACAGCCGCCTCAAGGGACGGATAATCCCAAGAAGCCGGTGCAGGTGCTTGCCGCGTTTGCCGTGGCGGACGAACAGGGCGCCCGCGAGGCGCTGGCGCGCCACGGATTCAGTGAAGTGTCGCTGCCGGACGTGCCGGGAACCATTCGCGACCGGATCCGCGAATTGAGGCTGGATCAGGCTTCGCTCGAAGAAGAGGTCGCGGAAATCCGCGCCGGCGCGCAGGAACTGGCAAAGCACCGGCGGGAAATTCTCATTCTCAAAGCCTTCTGGGACAGTTGCAAGAACCTCGCACTGGCCCGTCTCAAGAGCGCCCAGGGCCGCTGGGTCCAGGTGGTGACCGGCTTTGTGCGGGAGAAAGATGCCGAAACACTGAAAGCGGCGCTGACACAACACGAGCAGGCCGAGCTGGTTCTGACGAAGCCTGCCCCGGATGATGTGGTGCCGATCAGCATCTCCTTGTCGAAGGGGGTGCGGCCCGTGCGGATGCTGGTCGACCTGTTCGGGCTCCCGATGTACGGGGCGTTCGACCCGTCGCCGTTTCTGATGTTCGGTTTCTTTCTCTTCTTCGGAATGTGCTTCGGCGATGTGGGCTACGGGCTGATGCTGCTTGTCATCAGCGGGTACATCATGTTGCGCGCCAAAGCCTACGACGGCCTGTACAATTTTGGCAAACTGCTTTTGATGGCGAGTATCCCGACCATTTTCTTCGGGTTTATCTTCGGCTCGTGCTTTGGCGACCTCTACAAGGCCGCCTATCTGGGCGAAGGCAACCCCATCGAGAAGCTTCTGAGCACGACCACGCTGGTGGATCCCGTCGAGAACCCCGTGGTGGTGCTGCTGCTGGCGCTGCTGATCGGCGTTCTCAATCAGTTTTATGCCATCGGCCTCAAGGTCTATGGCCACGTCAAACAGGGGGACAAAGCCACGGCCGTGTATGACGGCGTGCTCTGGCTTATCGCCCTGCCCGGCTTCATCCTGCTCGTGTGCCGGATGTTTGCCACGCTGCCGGGCTGGCTCAATACGCTTGGGCTGGTCCTGTTCGGCGTCGGGGCGCTCGGCCTTATCCTGACCCAGGGACGCGACGTCAAGAATCCCGTGGGCCGTTTCCTGACCGGCGTCTTGAGCCTGTATGGGATCGTGGGCAGCTACGGCATCACCGCGTTTATCGGCGACACGATGTCGTATTGCCGCCTGCTGGCCCTGGGTCTGACGACGTCTATCGTGGCCATGTCGTTCAACATGATCGCCGGGATGGTCCGGGAATCCATGGGCGTGATTCCCTTCATCCTGGTGCTGATTCTGGCGCATGCCTTTAATTTCCTCATCAGCGTGATGGGCGCGTTCGTGCATTCGATGCGCCTGATTCTGGTTGAGTTTTTTGGACGGTTCTACGAGGGGGGCGCAAAGCCGTTCGCCCCGCTGGGCTTTGACTCGGAAACCGCTATTCTCCGCAGGGAATAGGGCCCGGGGGATGACCCGTCTCATAGAAGGTTGGCACAAACGGAACTACCGATAGGGCCGGCGCCCATGCAGGGGCGGCGGTCAAAACAAGGTCGAGTACGGAGAACGAATATGGACATCGTGCTGGCAAATCAGATTGGCTGTGGTTTGGCGATTGCGGGCGCAGGGCTTGCCGTGGGGCTGGGCTGCGCCGGGTCGGGACGGGGAATCGGGATTGCCTCCCAGGCGATGGCCGGTGTCCTGAGCGAAAAGCCGGACCTGTTCGGCCGGCTTCTGGTGCTCCTGGCGCTGCCCGGCACCCAGGGCTTCTACGGGTTCATCACCGCCCTGATGATCTTCATGCGCTTCGGCTTGACGGGCGGTTCGCCGGAAGTCTCCGTTGCCGCCGGTCTGGCCATGCTCGTCGTGGGTTTCGGGGTGGGGTTGGCGTTGATGGTCTCGGCCACCTGGCAGGGCGAAGCTTCCGCGGCGAGCATTGGTCTGGTCGCCCGCCGGCCCGAGCAGTTCGGCCGCTCGATCATCCTGCCCGCCATGGTGGAAACCTACGCCGTCGTCGCGCTGCTGGTGGGCATTCTGGCGATCAACTGGCTCACGAGCATGACGTTCGGAGCCTAACCGGGCGCAGTCTGCTGTCACCACTACTAGCAGGATAAAGGGCCTCAGATATGGCGTTTGAACAAATCACACATGCGGTGCTCGATACAGCGCGCGTCGAGGCGGAGCGCGCCCGGAAGGCCGCCGAAAAAGCCGCCGCCGACAAAGTCCGCGCCGCCCGCCAGACTTCCGAAGCGGAGTGCGAGAGGCGGTATCAGGCCGCGATTCGCACCATCGACGAGGATTTCAATCGCGAGCTGACCCAGATCGTCGGCGCCGGGAACAAAGAGCTTCTGGCCGAGAAGGGCCGGTGTATTCGCCGCGTGTTTGACCTGGCCCGCCAGCGGATTCTCGCGCTTCCCGACGACACTTACCGGGCCGTCATGCGGCGTCTCCTGGAACGCGCCACCGAAGGGAAAAGCGGCCGGATCCGCCTGCACCCCGATGACGTGTCCCGTTTCAAGCCGCTCATCGAGGAACTCAACGCGGCCCGGGCGGGCGGCAGCCGGCTCACCATCGACGAATCGCAACCCCTGCCGGAGCCGGGCGGGTTCATCTTCGTCAGCGATGCCTATGAGGTCGATCAGAGCGTGCGCACGCTGCTGCAGGATCTCGAATATGAATTGGCCCCCCATCTGGCCAGGGAAATAACCGAGCAAGCCGGCCGGAACGGAGCAGGTTCGTGATTGCACTGACAAAAGGCCAGAGCCAGTGGGGATTCGCCTGCGGCCGGATCAGCGTCCTGACCGGCCAGCTCATGCCGTATGACTATTATCTCGCCCTCGCCGGACTGGAACGTGTCGAGGAGATGTTCCATCGGCTGCAGGACACGTCCCTGCGCGAACACATGTTTCCCGGCGCAATCACGTGGGAGGACTGGAGCACGATTATCGACGCGTATGTCGATGATCTGATCGCGTCTCTCCGCCACGATTGCCCGGAGCCTGTTCTGGCCGACATGTTCGCGCTGTCCGAAGACTATCTCAATCTGAAACGCGCGGTTCTGAACCGGACGCCGTTCCAGTTTGTGCCCCGGGTGTTTTCCGAAGCGCGCCTGCTCGAGGTGGCGTCCGGCACGCCGAATCTTCTGCCCGACGTCATCCGCCCGGCGGTTGCGCAGTTGACCGCGCTGGGTGCGGATGCCCAGGATCTGGCCACGGTAGACCTGGTGCTTGACGGAGCGTATCTGCGCCATTATCTCGCGCTTGCGCGCGGCGTCAATGCTCCCATGGTCCTGTCGTGGGCCACGGAACGCGTGCTCAACAAGGCGATCTCCGCCCTGTGGCGCGCGGTCCGGGCCGGAATGAACCGCAAGGAGCTCGAACAGCGTTTCCTGCCCATCAACGGCATCAACGGCATCCTGAAGGACATGCTGGAAGCCGGCGACCCCCAGTCCTGGGGAAATATCATCCCCGGACGTCTCGGCGACGTGTTTCGCGAGGCGTTCGAGAGTCCGGAAGAAGAGCGCATTACCCGGTTCGAACACCTGGCCTCGAATTACCTCACCGAGATGGCGCGTCTGACCAAGCTCCAGACGATGGGGCCGGAACGCGTGGCGGGTTTCCTGTGGGGACTCTGGGTGGAGGCGTTCAACATGAAGCTGGTCATCAGCGGCAAGCTGAATCACATCGACTCGGAGGCGCTCAAGATCCGCGTGAGGGAAACCTATGTCTAGAGCGGTTGTGGTGGGTGAAGCATCCCTGGTGCTCGGTTTCAAGAGCGCGGGGTTTGAAATTGTGGATGTGCCCGACGGCGAAAAACTTCTGACGGAGTTGAACCGACTTGCGCGGGACCCGGACGTCGCGCTCGTCCTGGTCACCGAGCCGGTTGCCGCGCAGGCGCCCGACGCATTGCGGCAGTTTCGGGAAGTCAGCCGGGCAATTCTCACAACCATCCCGACGCATCTCGGGAGCAAACATCTGGGCTTTAAAGACATGCGCAGCCTCGTCGAGCGTTCTATCGGGGTGGACATGTTAGGCAAAGAGTAACGTATTCGTACGCTGCGCGCAGCGAATCCGGTATTACGAGGATGGAGATTATGAACAATAACCAGGGTGAAGTGGTCAAGGTATCCGGGCCTCTTGTCGTCGCTCGCGGATTGGCTGGCGCCCGAATGTACGAAATGGTCCGTGTGGGCGAGATGCGCCTGTTTGGCGAGATCATCGAAATCCGCGGCGGCGATTGCTCGATCCAGGTCTACGAAGAGACCGAAGGCATCGGGCCGGGCCAGCCCGTGTTCCGCACGGGCGAGGCCCTCAGCGTCGAACTGGGCCCCGGTTTGATCCGCTCCATCTATGACGGTGTCCAGCGTCCACTGAATGATCTCAACGCCAAATTCGGCGATTTCATCGTCCGTGGCGCCGAGAGTCCCGCGCTGAGCCGGGAAACCCAGTGGACCTTCGAGCCCGCCGCGAAGACCGGGGACAAGGTCGCGTCCGGCGACCTTCTCGGCACGGTGCAGGAAAGTAAACTGGTCGTCCACAAGATCATGGTCCCCGCCGGCGTGGAGGGCAAGATCACGCGCATCGGGCCGGTCACCGGCAATGTCGACACGCGGGTCGCCGTGATCGAGACCGCCAACGGCCCCGTTGACGTGACCATGGTTCAGCGATGGCCCGTGCGCGTAGGACGGCCCGTCAAACGCAAGCTGCCGCCCACGGTGCCCATGACAACCGGCCAGCGCGTGATTGACATGTTTTTCCCGATGACGCAGGGGGGCACCGCGTGCGTGCCCGGCCCGTTCGGCAGCGGCAAAACCGTGGTGCAGCACCAGCTCGCCAAGTGGGCCAACGCCCAGATCATCGTCTACGTGGGATGCGGCGAACGCGGCAACGAGATGACCGACGTGCTGATGGAATTCCCCGAACTGAAGGACCCCGATTCGGGCGAACCCCTCATGGAACGGACCGTGCTGATCGCCAACACCTCGAACATGCCGGTCGCCGCGCGCGAAGCCAGCGTGTTCACGGGCATCACCATCGCCGAGTATTTCCGGGACATGGGGTATTCGGTGGCCCTCATGGCCGACTCGACCAGCCGCTGGGCCGAGGCCATGCGCGAAATGTCGGGCCGCCTCGAAGAAATGCCCGGCGAGGAAGGCTATCCCGCCTATCTCGGCTCCCGCATCGCCAGTTTCTACGAGCGGGCCGGCAACGTCCTCTGTCTGGGCAGCGACGATAGAGCGGGGTCGCTCTCGCTCATCGGCGCCGTGTCGCCTCCCGGCGGCGACTTCTCGGAACCGGTCGTGCAGGCCACGCTCCGCGTCGTGAAAGTGTTCTGGGGCCTCGACGACAAGCTCGCCTTCGCCCGCCACTTCCCGGCCATCAACTGGCTCACCTCGTATTCGCTTTACCAGGAGGCCGTCGACAAGTACGCGAACGAGCATCTTGACAAGGGCTGGCAGGAAACCCGCCAGCGCGCCATGGGCATCCTTCAGCGTGAAGCCGATCTGGACGAACTCGTCCGCCTGGTCGGCATGGACGCCCTTCCCGTGGACGACCGGCTGCTCATGCAGGCGGCAAAGATGATCCGCGAGGACTTCCTCCATCAGAATGCATTTGACGACCGCGATACCTACACCTCCCTGCCGAAACAGTTCCGGCTTCTGAATCTCATCCTGCATTTCTACGACGAGGCGCGCCCGGCCCTGGCGCAGGGCGTCTCCCTGAGTGCCTTGCAGGGCCTGGACGTGCTGGAAGACGTGGCCAGGGCAAAGTTGATTCCCGAAGACAACCTGAACGAATTCGACCGCCTGAAAGAACGCATTACACAGGCTGTGGCGGCGTTGCCGCGCTAATCGCGGCGCGGACGGCGCAGGCGCGAAAGAAAGGGCACACGTAACGACTATGGTCACGCGCGAGTATCGAACAGCAAGAAACATCATCGGACCGCTCATCCTGGTCGAAGGCGTCGAGGGCATTTCCTACGGCGAGCTGACCGACATCAAAACCGCCGGACAGGACGCGCTGCGCCGCGGCAAGGTGCTTGAAGTCAACGGCGACAAGGCCGTCGTTCAGGTCTTTGAAGGCACCAGCGGGCTCGCCCCGCAGGACCTTTCCGTCAAGTTCCTCGGAAAAAGCCAGGAAATCGGCGTCTCGGCCGACATGCTCGGCCGGGTCTTCGACGGCGCTGGACGTCCCATCGACGATGGGCCGCCCATCATCCCCGAGAAATGGCTCAACGTCAACGGCAGCCCGATGAATCCCTATGCCCGCGACTATCCCAACGAGTTCATTCAGACCGGGATCTCCACCATCGACCTTCTGAATACGCTCGTGCGCGGCCAGAAACTGCCCATCTTTTCCGCCTCCGGACTGCCGCATTCCCGCATGGCCGCGCAGATCGCGCGCCAGGCCAAGGTGTTGAAGACCGGCGAACGCTTCGCCGTCATCTTCGCGGCCATGGGCATCACGTTCGAGGAATCGGAGTTCTTCATCGCGGACTTCCGCCGGACCGGCGCCATCGAGCGCGCCGTGCTGTTCATCAATCTGGCCGACGATCCCGCGATCGAGCGCATCTCCGTTCCCCGGATGGCCCTCACCACCGCGGAGTTCCTCGCATACGAAAAGGGCATGCACGTCCTCGTGATTCTCACCGACCTCACGAACTACTGCGAAGCCCTGCGCGAAATCTCCGCCGCGCGTAAGGAAGTGCCCGGACGCCGCGGCTATCCCGGCTACCTTTACACCGACCTGTCCTCGATCTACGAGCGCGCCGGCCGGATCAAGGGCAAGCCCGGCTCAATTACCCAGTTCCCCGTGTTGACCATGCCCGAAGACGATAAGACCCACCCGATTCCGGACCTGACCGGCTACATCACGGAAGGGCAGATTATCCTCAGCCGGCCAATCCATGCGCAGGGCATCTACCCGCCCGTCGACGTCCTGCCTTCCCTGTCGCGTCTCAAGGACAAGGGCATCGGCAAGGGGAAGACCCGCGAAGATCATGCCGACGTGATGAACCAGCTCTACTCCGCCTATGCCCGGGGCAAAAACGCCAAGGAGCTCGCGGTGGTGCTGGGCGAATCGGCCCTGAGCGAAGAAGACCTCCTGTTCGTCAAGTTCGCGGATGCGTTTGAAGGAAAGTTCATCCGCCAGGGCGAAGACGAAAACCGGCCCATCGAGGAAAGTCTGGCCATCGGATGGAGTCTGCTTGCCATGTTGCCGCGCGAGTCGCTGAAACGCGTGCGCGACGAGTACATCGAGAAGTATTACCCAAAGTAGGCCCCGTGCCTGCACAGTTCGAAGAAGGAGGGTTCCCCCAGCCATGCGTCTTGCCGTGAATCCCACGCGCATGGAACTCCTGCGTCTCCGCAAACGGCTTGCCGTCGCGAGACGCGGCCACAAGCTCCTGAAAGACAAGCTCGACGGTCTCATGAAGGATTTCGGCGAGTATGCCAAGGCCTACAAAGAGCGGCGGCTTGCCGTCGACGAACAGTTGCCGCGGGTGCTGAAATACTTTGTGCTTGCCGAAGCTACGTCGTCGCGAGCCGTGACCGAAGACGCCCTCGATCTTACCCGCCAGGATCTCGTCATTGAGACCCAGTTGCGGCGCGTCATGGGCGTGGCGATTCCCCATATCGAAGTCTCTTTCGGGGAGGTCCGGGGCGGCTATTCGCTGATGCACACCTCGCCCGAGCTCGACAGCGCCATCGACAGCCTCAAGAAGTTCATCCCGGAGCTGCTTCACATGAGCGAACTGGAGCAGACCGTGCGCCTCTTGAGCCAGGAGATCGAAAAGACCCGGCGCCGTGTCAATGCCCTCGAACATACCCTCATCCCGAACATGGCCGAGACCATCAAGTTCATCAAGAGCAAACTCGACGAGATGGAGCGGTCCACCACCAGCCAGCTCATGAAAATCAAGGCCGACCGGATGGCCGAAGGCGCCATGTAGCGGCGCTGCCGCGCCGGATTACAGTCGGGTTGATGACTCAGAATCCACCCGCCAGGGAGGCATCGGCAACTGCGCCATTTCTGTCGCGCAGGTTTGCCTTGATGCCCGGGCAGAGTCACAGACCCTTCACGTTCAGGAAGGAGAAACCGCCACCATGCACTCCACATTGCGATTCTGACCGCTTGGACTGCCCAAAGGGGTTGGGGACGCCTTCCGTCAGCGCAGAAGTAACGGCCTCATCAAGGTTGTCTGTTCACAAGTTCATCGTCGACCGCATTGGTAACGTCGGCCAGGCGAAAATGGGTGGTTACGCCGGTGGGGTCGACAAACTCGGTTAATACCACGTCGAGCGGAACGGGCTCTGTAGCCGGACCGTTCGGCGGCCAGGCCTTTACCAGAACCTTCCTGCCGCCGGGGCGAAACGCCGTGTCCTCGACGGGAGTCCCAAGCGACGCAGGGTCTATAACCAAGTCGCCCGGTTTCTCGCACGTCGTGAGCATTTCGGCGTTGTTGGCGGCCCCGACGCAATACACCACCGGCCCGCGCATCAACGCGGCCCGTCCCTCGTGCGCCTTCCGGCCCCGGACAAACCGCCACGGCATGGGCATGTCGAGCGTGACGGCATCTCCCGGCGTCCAGACACGCCGGATTTCATGGAAACTCGCGCCGGGATGAACGGGGACAGCCGGCTCGCCGTTTATTACCAGCGTGGCCTGGGGGCACCACCCCGGAATACGCAGACGCAGGCAGAATTCCATGGTTTCAGAAGGTGTAAGAACAATTCTCACTCGGCCTGACGAGGGATAATCCGTTTCCTGCCGGATCGTGACGCTGCGGCCGTCTTCAATCTCGGCGGTTGCCGTGCACTCGGTGTAAAGGTTCACTGTGAGGCCGTCATTCGACCGGTAGCAGACCATCGCGGGCAACTCGGCCATGATCCGCCGGAAGTTGTTCGGGCAGCAGAACGTGTCTCGGTCAAAATATGCCCGATTGCCTTCGAGAGCGCAGAAATAGCGAAGGCTCCGGCCGTCCGGTGATTGTGCAGCGAATAAGGCGTTGTAGAGGGCCCGTTCCATGAGATCGCCAAAGCGGGGTTCGCCGGTCTTACGAAGCAGACGGTCCATCAATCGGGTCAAGTAGGCGGTCGCGCAGCTTTCGCTCACGTTTCCACTGCCGGTCTGGCTGTCGTGCCAGGCCTCGTTCAGACTACACGAGCCCGATATCAGCAGCCCGTCCCGCCGGGTCAGGAAGTCCAAGGCTTGCCGGGATTGTGTGAGCAGCCGTGGCTCGGGTTGGATGTCGTGCAACTGCAACTGCGCCACGCACAGGGCCATGAAAATATACGTGTGCCTCTCGTCGTCCATGTGGTAAGGCATGCCGGGCTCGTCCATCTTGATGGTCGAGTTCCAGTCCCCCAACTTGTACAGATCGAATTTCGTGCAGAAGTCCAGGTACCGTTGTTCATTCGTCTGCTCAAAGAGCGTCAGCAATGCTCCGTCGAGCCCCGTGGTTACGCCGTACATGTTGGCGCGCTCCCCGGTGGGACCCGGTATCCTGGACGGTTCGGCCGACCACCGTGCGATGATGAAATCGGCCAGTTTCTTTGCGGCCGCGAGCGAGGCGTCTTCGCCAAAATATACGTAGTCGCTGGTCAAACCCAGCACGAGATACGACATTTCATGGATGTCATACACGCCCCAGAGGCGGCTTTCGGGAAGCAAGATTCCGATGTACCCATCGGGTTCTTGAGTTCTGATCGCCTCTGTCACGAGACGGTTCTTCAATGCCAGAACCCTCTCGTCACTGCTGTACGCAGCAAACCGGACCGTCGCGTCGATCAGCTTCCCCAGACCGATATACCCCGAGGCCTGATTTCTCTGCCGAAACGGAAGAAGGAACGCGTTCTCAACGTCCAGCGCGAGCAGATTGTTGTTGATGGTGATATCGAGCCGCCGGCCGATCTCACCCCCAACCTTGATGTCGCTCAACCGCAGCGGCTTCATCATGGGGGCCTCGCCATACGCGGCCACGGCGGGCAGATTCACGGCTGCAAACGCTGATGTAAAAGAAAGGAGATAAGAAAGATAGTGGTTCATTCTCGGCTGCTCCCCGGAAACGAAGCCATGTCAGGGCCTTCTCAGTGCGCTTGATCCTGACACGAGCATCGGCGGCGTTCAAGTCCCGTTAGATTCTCTTTCCATCGTGGGCGTGCGCCCTGTCCCGTGTATGCACCACAAGCAGGGCTTCTGCGTAAACAGAGCCGCGGCTGAGGCGAATGGACTTCTGGCCTACAATCCGCCGGCACGAACACTTACCCGCGCCACGGGGCCGTGTTCTTTCGCGTCGAGTTGAACGAAGAGGCAGTCGTCTCCAAGCCGGCGGAGGAGGCTGTGGGACGCCTCGTGGCCGTTGATTGCGACTACGGTTGCGCCGGGCGCGAGGTTCTTCACCGGAAACATCAAGGGGATGCGTCCCTGCAGGCCCGATACCGTGCAGACGAAATGCCCGTTCCCGTCCTGATCCTGCGCGACGCGGGTGTTCGCGCGCCAGTCAGTAAACTGGAGCCAGGCGTCGGCGTTGTACAGCGGCGCGCCTGCCGCGTGCAGGCGGTCGAACACGTGCTCCATCACGGGACGGCTGTACGTGCAGAAGCTCACCGGATGCGACAGTATGGGCACCCCGGTGTGGCTGTGCGTCAGCACGGCATCCAGTGCCGTGTCAAAGACCCTTCGGGCCA
>JAAYAQ010000388.1 GCA_012719295.1 Candidatus Hydrogenedentota bacterium
CGAAAACGACGCCCAGATGGGCGCCATCCTCACGAGCGAAGCCTTCAAAAACGTCGAGACCCCGCCCATCGGGCCCATGGCGTTCCCGTATCTGGCGGGCGCGCTTCTCACGCTTAACGCCCTGGCCCTCGCGTTATCCGGACAGCTCCGCAGACCCGCGGACCTCGAACCAATGACACGGCCCGGCGCGGCGCGCATCGCTCTCGTCATCGCCGTTGCGCTCGCGTACCTGCTCCTGGCCGAATGGCTGGGCTTCGTGCCCGTCATGGGCCTTGCCGTACTGGTGCTGTTGTGGCGTTTCCGCGTGCGCTGGGGCGTGGCCGTCCCGGTCGCCGCTTTGGCCGTGTTGGCGGTGTATCAGGTCTTCGCCGGCTACCTTCGGGTACCGCTGCCGCGCGGATTCTGGGGAGGGTGATGTGGACGAAGCGTTGACCCAGGCCCTCGCGCAGACCGTCGCGGCCCCCCGCGTCTGGCTCGTCGTGCTTTGCGCCGCCGTCTACGGCGTCTTCGTCGGCGCGGTGCCGGGACTCACCGCCACCATGGCCGTCGCCCTCTTCATCCCCATCGCCTACTGGCTCGACCCCGTCGCCGCGATGGCCGCCGTCGTCACCATGGAGGCCTGCGCCATCTTTGCGGGCGACATCCCCAACGCCCTGCTCCGCATCCCCGGCACGCCCGCCTCCGCCGCCTACGCTGACGACGCGTACCAGTTCACAAAACGCGGCCAGCCTGGCCGGGCCCTGGGCGTCTGCCTCGCGTTCAGCGTCGCCGGAGGCCTGTTCGGCGCGCTCGTGCTCATCGTTCTCGGACATCAGCTCGCCCGGGTCGCGACCCTGTTCAGCGTGACTGAATATTTCTGGCTGTACCTCCTCGGGTTGAGCTGCGCCGTGCTCGTATCGCGCGGTTCCACCCTGAAGGCCACCTTCGCCTTGTTTCTCGGCCTGGTGCTGTCCACCGTCGGATTGAGCGCCGCCCACGCCCAGGCGCGCTTCACCTTCGGACGCCCCGAGTTGTTCCAGGGGATCACGTTCGTGCCCGCCATGATCGGCCTCTTCGGCTTCTCCGAAATCCTGCGCAACATGCTCACGCTGGATCGCGAACAGACTGCAAAACCGGCTCCGGCAGGCGCCAAAGGCGCCCTTATGGGGCCCGCACTGCGTCTCCTGGGCCGCCGGAAACTCGCCTTCGTCCGTTCCGGGTCCATCGGGGCGCTCATTGGCATGTTGCCCGGCGCGGGCGCCGACATTGCCGCGTGGGTCTCGTTCGCCGTGTCCAAGCGCACGAGACGCGCCCCCGCCGACGGCGACGACCGCGCGCTTTCCAGCATCGGCGACGCCAGCACCGCCAACTCCGCCGCGCTCGCGGGCACCTGGATCCCCGCCCTCGTGTTCGGCATCCCCGGCGACTCGATTACCGCCATCGTCATCGGCGTGCTGCTCATGAAAAACGTGCGGCCCGGACCCGAGATCTTCGAGCAGCAGACCGCCCTGGTCTACAGCATCTATCTTTTGTTCATACTCGCCAACCTGGTGCTCCTCCCCGTGGGCCTGCTCGCGATCAAGGCCGGCGGAACCATGGTCCGCGTACCCCGCCGCATCCTCCTGCCGCTGATCCTGATGTTCTGCATTGTCGGCGCCTATGCCGTCAACGCCAGTTATTTCGATGTGGCCGTCATGCTCGCCATGGGCGTCCTGGGCTTCCTCCTCGAACGGCGTGAAATCCCCCTGGGCCCCGTCGTGCTCGGGATCATCCTGGGCGGCCCCCTCGAAGAACGCTTCGTTCAGGC
>JAAYAQ010000389.1 GCA_012719295.1 Candidatus Hydrogenedentota bacterium
AATTCATGCCACAGGCGCGCCATGGCCGGGAACCCCGTACAGTGGGCAGGCATCAGGCGCTGGATGCCGAGCTGGCGCAACGCGTGGATGGTTCTCTCCATGCGTTCTTCGTTTGCCGAGACGAGATGCATGCCGCCGATGAGCATGTGAATGGGGCGGTTTTCCGTCAGCGCGCGCACATAGTCCAGCGTGTTGACGACTCCCGCGTGCGCGCAGCCCAGGACGACCACCGTCCCGTGACGCGTCTCCAGATAAAGGGCCTGATCGTCGGGAAGCAGGTCGGGTTCCCGGCCGGCGGTATCGGCAAAGAAGGGGCCGCCGGTGTCCTCGAAGCCGGTCCGCCGGGGGACTGGTCCGGTGACATGCACGGCCGGGAAGAGCTCCGTGGGCGATTCCGTCCATACGACTCTCGTGTTTTGTCGAACGGCCTCGACACTTGGCGGAGGCATGCCGATCTCGCGGGGCGGGCCGTCGGGCGGCCGCGAGTGCCTTGGCGCGAGCGCGGCGGGATGCAGGAAGAGGGCGAAGGGCGTCCCTTTCTCGGAAAGGGCGGCCAGCCCGCCGGTGTGATCGAAATGCCCGTGGCTCAGCACCACGGCATCGACGGTCTCCAGAGGGATATCGAGGCGGCGCGCGTTGTGTGCCAGAACGCCGCCCTGGCCGGTGTCAAAGAGGATGCGGTGGCCGCGGTGTTCAATCCAGAACGCAAGTCCGTGTTCCGCCAGAAGGCCGCGCCCTGAGGCGGTGTTGTCAACTACGACCGTGATGCGGGGCATGACGAGGATTCCTTCCTGCAATGCAACGCGTGTCCTCTGGCGTGCCTGTTCATCGCTGCACCACCGCGACAATAAAGGGCCCTTCGGCGCTCCTGTCGAGGGGATCACGGCGTGATCGATCGTGGCGTTCGGGGCCGAACACGCGGTCCGGGTCAGACGCGGCCATACGGACGGGGCCAAAGGGCTGAAGCAGCTCGCGCAACGCGTCAGGGGAGAGGAGATGTCCGGATGCATACGGCTGCGTGCCTTCGGTCAGGCGGCGGCGGTTGAGCGCGGCGGCGTGGTTTAAGGTACCAATCAGGATATGGCCCCCTGTTCGGACACACCGCGCCATCTCCCGCAGTGCGCCTGTGGGGTCCGCCAGGAATTCCAGCGTGGCCATGGCGGCGGCGACGTCGAACGACGCATCTTCAAACGGGAGCCGGCTGGCGTTTCCCGCGCAACAGGCCACACTGCGCCCGTGCGCCTTGCACGCGATCTCGAGCATGTTCGTGGAGAGGTCCATGCCCGTAACGATGTAGCCCAGGGAGGCAAAAAAGCAACTCCAGTGGCCCGTACCGCAGCCGACGTCCAGCAAGCGCGAAGGACCGCCGGGGCGGCCGAGGATCCGGAGCACATCGGCCTTCTGCGTTGCGTCGTGTTTCATCCCGTCGAGCGTCGCGTACCACCGATCGTACTCCCGGGCCAGTGGCCCGAAGTCAACGAGGCTGTGGCCGCGGGTTTCGTCCGGCGAGTTCACGAGCCCCGCCTTTCTCCGCCGGAAACGTCGGGCGAGCGGTCGAGTTCACGCCGGACGGCCTCCCATGCCGACCGGATATCTTCGGCGCAGCCGTTCCTCTGGTACTCCACCACGGACTTCCGGGCGACCTGCGCCTGCGTGACGCCCCGGTCATACCGGATCCGTCCCGCGACCCGGAGGCCGCGTCGCAACGCATGCGTTTCAGTCATCATGGCAACCTCGGGGTTCAGGTCCCATTTGTTGACGCATACCATGGCGGGAACAGCGAAATGCTTCGCGAGATCCGTCACGCGGTTGAGGTCGTGGAGTCCGCTCACGGTGGGCTCGGTAACGACGAGGATGAGGCTTGCCCCGGTGATCGAAGCAATGACCGGGCATCCGATTCCCGGGGAGCCATCGATGAGGATGAGGTCCCGTTTGAGGGCCTGGGCGATTCTTCGCGCTTCCTGACGCACCGTGCTGACCAGCTTGCCGGAGTTCTCTTCGGCTATCCCCAGTTTAGCATGCACCATGGGTCCGTGGCGGGTGTCGGAGACGAACCACTCGCCGTTGATGGCCTGTTCCAGCACGATGGCCTGTTCGGGGCAGAACCAGGCACAGACCCCGCAGCCCTCACAAGTGATCGGGTCGATCCGGTAGACCCGGCCGCCCGGCGGCTCGTGGGGGCGGTCCGCCAAAACGGCACCGAACCGGCACAGTTCGCTGCACTTGCCGCACCCGCGGCACAGGCCGGGGTCGAGCCGGGCGCGTTTGCCCCCCGAGAAAGGCTCGCGCCGCTGGATTTCGGGTTCAAGGACAAGGTGCAGGTCCGCGGCGTCTACGTCGCAATCGGCCAGGACGGCATTTCCCGCCAGGGCGGCAAACGAGGCGACGATGGAGGTCTTGCCCGTGCCTCCTTTGCCGCTGAT
>JAAYAQ010000390.1 GCA_012719295.1 Candidatus Hydrogenedentota bacterium
GGGGCCGCCGTCGACGTAAAGTTTACGCAAGCCCTGAAGGAGCAATCGTTTACCCATGAGTAAAGACTACAATCGGTCGCGCGTGGCTGAACTGGTCCGGCAGTTGCTCGTCGAATTCGGCGAGGATCCGGAGCGCGAAGGCCTGCTGCGTACCCCGGAACGCGTCGCGAAAGCCTTCGAATACCTCACCTCCGGCTACCGGGCCGATATGGACGCCCTCATCAACAATGCCCTGTTCGAAGCGTCCACGAACAACATGATCATCTGCCGCGACATCGAAGTCTACAGCCTCTGTGAACACCACATGCTCCCCTTCTACGGACGCTGCCACATCGGCTACATCGCCCGCAAGAAAGTCCTGGGGCTCAGCAAACTGGCCCGCATCGTGGACTACTATGCCCGCCGGCTCCAGATCCAGGAGCGGCTGACCGCCCAGGTGGCGCGCCGCGTCATGGATCTCACCGGCGCCGAGGGGGTCGGCGTGGTCATGGAATGCAAACACCTTTGCATGATGATGCGCGGCGTCGAAAAACAGAATTCCATCATGACCACGTCGTCCGTGCTAGGCTCCTTCCACAACGATGACCCCACCCGGGCGGAGTTCTTGAACCTGATCGCCAAGCCCACCGCGTAAACAGCCGGTTACCAAGCCTTTGGGAACCAGGGCCGCGGCCGTGCCCGCCTCCGCCCGGAATCCTTACTTATTTGCTCGTATTTGTAAGGATTAAATCCGTCTGCGCCGGTGTTTCGCCTGCATTGGTTGGAACCTGTGTATGCAGTAGCCGCCTATCGCGTGGCGCAACGGAGTAGTGGAATATGAGCGCTAACGAGACCGGACAAGCCGGAACACTCAGCAAGGTCGAGGGGGTTAAACGCGAGAGCCGGGGACTTCGCGGTCCGATTGCGGCGGAGCTGGGCCAGCCCACGCCGTCGTTTTCGGAGGAAGCGGTCCAACTCCTCAAACATCACGGCACGTACCAGCAGGACAACCGCGACACCCGCACCGACCGCAAGAAGGCCGGCCTCGACAAAGACTACTCGTTCATGCTCCGGACCAAGTTCCCCGGGGGACGCTTGACGGCGGAACAGCATCTGATCTGCGACGACCTCGCGACCCGGTACGGGCAGGATGACCTGCGCGTGACCTCCCGCCAGTGCTTTCAGCTGCACGGCGTGGTCAAAACGAACCTGCGCCCGCTCATCCATGACCTGAACCACTACGCGAACATCACGAGCCTCGGCGCGTGCGGCGATGTTGTGCGCAACGTGATCGCATGCCCCGTTTCGGACATCGACCCGAAGTTCGCCGGCGCGGATGCCGACCTCGGCCGCCTCGCCCACCAGATCAGCGACTACTTTCTCCCCAGAACCCGGGGCTATTTCGACCTCTGGATCAACGACGAGAAAGTCAGGGTGAACGAAGACGGCACCGTCCATTTCCCCGAGGATACGGTGCAACACGGGGAGGAGGACCCGATTTACGGCGAACACTATCTTCCCCGGAAATTCAAGATCGCGCTCGCCCCGGATTTTGACAATTCCGTCGATGTATACACCAACGACGTCGCCATTGTGGCCGTGACCGAAGATGGCCGGGTGGCGGGCTACGAGATCGCCGTGGGCGGCGGGCTCGGCTTCACCCACCGCAAGGAAGCGACGTACCCGCGCCTGGCAACGCCCCTGGCGTTCGTACGCGGCGACGAGGTGCTTCCCATCGTCGAGGCCATCGTAAGAGTCCAGCGCGATTTCGGCGATCGGACCAACCGCCGCCACGCCCGCATGAAATACCTCATCGACGACCTGGGACTCGATGTCTTTCGCGCCCGGGTATTCGAGTACGCGGGCCGCGAATACCCCCTGCCCAGAGGGATCAAACCCACCGCGCAACCCGATTACCTCGGCTGGGCAAAACAACGCCAGCCCGGCCTCAACTACGTCGGCCTCTGGATCGAAAACGGGCGGATCCGCGACTTCCCCGGCAGCTTTCAGTTCAAGTCCGGGTTGCGCCGGATCGTCGAGCAATTCAAACCGGACCTCCGGCTCACGCCCCATCATAACGTCATCCTGGCGAACATCCGGGACGAAGACGTCAGCCGGGTCCAGGCGCTCCTCGACGAGTACCGCATCCCGACCGATAAGGGCATCTCGACGCTGCGGCGCCTGGAGATGGCGTGCCCGGCGCTGCCCTCGTGCGGTCTGGCCCTGGCCGAGGCCGAACGCTTCCTGCCCGGCGTCGTGGCCGACCTGGAGCGCGACGGCCACGGGGACGCCGAGATAGTCCTGCGCATGAGCGGATGCCCCAACAACTGCTCGCGGCCCATCTCCGCGGAACTCGGCGTCATCGGTTGCGGTTCGGGTCTGTACAACATCTATACCGGCGGCGAATACAACGGGACGCGGCTGGGCCAGGTCTTCCTCGAACGGGTCCATACCGCGGAGGTCTCGAACGTGCTCTCGGCGCTCCTCGCCGCATGGAAGGAGGACCGCAACAGCGGCGAGCGTTTTGGCGACTGGTCGTTCCGCGTCGGCGTCGAAGGGTTGAAAGAGAAGGTCCAACTCGCCGCGGACCGGTAGTCCGGGGCGCATGGAGACAGTCGCATATCATGGCAGACAAGCACACAGCCCCCGGGGGAATCGCGGAAGCGCCGGCACGTTTAGCCGCAGTCGACCTGGAACGCCTGAACCGCGCCTCGCCGGAGGAACTGCTCGCGTGGGCCGCGGACTTCGGCGAACGCGCCGCCATCATGACCAGTTTCCAGAAGACCGGATGCGTCATGATCGATATGGCCCACCGCGCCGGGCTCGGGCTCCGCGTCGTCACCGTCGACACCCTGCGCCTGCACCCCGAGACCTACGAGCTCATGGCGCAGCTCGAAGCGCGCTATCACATCGCCATCGAGCGCTTTGAACCCGATCCGCAGCGCCTTCAACGCATGCTGGACCAGCATGGCGAGTTTCTCTTCTTCGACAGCCGTCCCAAACAGGAGCACTGCTGCTGGATCCGCAAGGTCGAGCCCAACGACCGCGCGCTCCGGACGCTCGACGTGTGGATCACCGGCCTCCGCCACGATCAGTCCAGACACCGCAGCGGCGTCCCGAAGGCCACATGGGTCGAAAAAGACGGCCGCAAACTCCTCAAGCTGGCCCCGCTCGTGGCGTGGCCGGAAGAGGAAGTGGACGCCTATCTCGACCGGTACGGCGTCCCGTCCAACCCGCTCTACGACCAGGGCTATGCCAGCATCGGCTGCA
>JAAYAQ010000391.1 GCA_012719295.1 Candidatus Hydrogenedentota bacterium
CGCGGGCGACGGTCCGGACGCCGCCGCGCGCCTCGTCCGCAATCTGCTCGTGTTCGCGTCGTGCGGCGTGGCGGAGGCGGATATCGACGGCGCCCTGCTGTTTCATGAGCGCGACGTCACCGAGGCTTATGTGTTCTTGAGCGCGCTGGCGCGCCGTCTCGCGGGGGCGGTGCCCATTGGCGTGCTGGATGCTCCCGCGCCGTACCGCGCCGTCGTCTTCCGGATCGGCGATTCGTGGCTGATCGCCGCGTGGAGCGAAGGGGAGGCCGGCAACCTTACCATACCCACGGGCGACGCCACGATTCTCGAATTCGCCGACGCCTCGAACAACCCGCGGGACCTTCCGGCGGTTTCGGATGGCGCGGTGTCGCTGGCGCTGACGCCGGCGCCCGTGTATCTCCGCGGCGAAGGGGGCGCTGTCCTGGCGGCCACCGCCCGCCGCATGATGCAGAGCGCCGCGGCGGACTTCGCGGCCAACAAGGCCTACGCCGCCCTGTTGCCCGAGCAGGTGGCGGACATCTTCGCCATCATGCGGAAAGCCACCCCCCCGCGCATCGATCGCAGCCAGTTCCTCGCGTTGCTGCCGATGTTTCCGCTGCTGGAAGCGCAATGGCACTCCGGAAACGTGCCCCGGGACGTCGCCGTGCCCGCCATGAGCGCCTTGTCCGACATCATCCGCCATGCGGCGGTGATCGAGCAGGCGTTCGGGGAGCCGTTTGTGCAGCCGCTTCAGGACACGCTGGCCACGTGCGCCGAGTTTCAACAGGATTTCCTGACGCGCGCGGAAGCGCCGCCCGAAACCCGGGCGCGGGCCGACTGGCTGTTGGCCGAAGTGACGCGTCTGGTTGGGGAGGCGAAGCACCTCAACGATACGGGCAGAACCATCGAGGCCAACGCCGTCGCGTCGCTGGCAAAATGGCGCGCTCACGCGCTGAACGCGACCCTGACTTACGTGGCGCCGGCCTCCGAAGACGCCCCGGAGGCCAAAGCGCCCGCGGAAGGTGCGGCGGGGGAGGCCGGCGCGAACGGATCCTAAATAAGGAAACGACGATGAAACGAATCGGAGTATTGACCAGCGGGGGCGACGCACCGGGCATGAACGCGGCGATTCGGGCCGTCGTGCGTGCCGGCGCATACTATGAATTGCAGGTGTTCGGCATCCATCGCGGCTACCAGGGGCTGATCGACGGCGACGTGCTCGAAATGGGTCCGCGCTCCGTCAGCGGCATCATCAACCGGGGGGGGACGATCCTCCGCACGGCCCGCTGCAAGGCGTTTTTCGAGAAAGAAGGCCGCGCCCGCGCCGCCGAGACTCTCCGGAAACACGGCATCGAAGGGCTGGTCGTGATTGGAGGCGACGGCTCGTACCGGGGCGCCCTCAAACTGTACGACGAGCACGGCATCGCGTGCGTGGGACTGCCCGGCACCATCGACAACGACATCGGCGGAACCGATTACACCATTGGCTACGACACCGCGCTGAACGTGGCGCTGGAAGCGATCGACCGCATCCGGGACACCGCGGAATCCCACGACCGCATCTTCTTTGTGGAAGTGATGGGCCGGCACAGCGGCTATCTGGCCATGATGAGCGGCATCGCCGGGGGGGCCGAGGAGATCCTCGTGCCCGAAACGCCCACCAGCATCGAAACCCTCGTGGAACACATCCGCTCCTACCGGGCCAAGGGCAAACAGTCCGCCATCATCGTGGTCGCGGAAGGCGACGAGCTCGGCAACGCGATTCAGGTCGCCAAACAGGTTGACGCGCAGGCCCAGATCCCCGACAGCCGCGTCGTCGTGATCGGCCATCTGCAGCGCGGAGGCACGCCCACCGCGTTCGATCGCATCCTCGCCAGCCGTTTGGGGGTGCGCGCCGTGGAAGCCCTGGTCGAGGGCGTCAGCGGCAAGATGGTCGGCATCTCGGCGAACGAAGTCGTGCTGCGCCCCCTGGAGGAGGCGTGGGAATGCCGCACGCAGTTCGATCCAAAACTGACCCGGATTGCCCACATTCTCGCGACATAAGCCGGAACCCACCGCAACAGCGGTGAATGGCGAGGACGGGCCGCACAACGATGGCCGTAAAGCTTTACACACCCGCGCGATTGCCGGGACTGCCGAGCCTGCTCGTGCGCATCGGCGTCGTCTTTGCGCTCCTCGCGGCCTCGACCCTGATCGTGTATTTTGAGGGGGGGCTGGTCGATTCCCACACCGGCAGACATCCGGAACTGCTGGACTGCGTGTATTTCGTGCTCATTACCATCACCACCGTCGGCTACGGCGACATTGTTCCGGTTGATACGCCTTCGCGGCTCGTGGACGCGCTGGTGCTGACGCCCATCCGCTTCATCGTGCTGTTAATCTTCGTCGGCACGGCCTATCAACTTTCCATCAAGCAGTTTCAGGAGGAGCAACGCATGAAGCGCGCGGTCAGCAAGCTCAATGACCACACTATCGTCTGTGGCTATGGCACCACCGGCCAGGCCGCCGTCAGGGAACTGCTGCTCCACGGCACGCGCCCCGACCAGATTGTCGTGGTGGATGTGGATGAGAACGCCCTGCGGGCGACCAGCGGTCTCGAGGTCGTCGCGATACAGGCCGATGCGGCCCAGGAGAGCACCCTGAACGCGATCGCCATCCAGCGGGCCGCTCATGTTCTCATTTGCACCGGCCGTGACGACACCGCCGTGCTCACGGCCCTGACGGTGCAGGCGTTGAACCCGGATTGCCGGATCGTCGCAATGTGCCGCCAGCAGGAGAACGTGAAACTCCTTCAACGCAGCGGGGTGCACAGCATCATCTCACCCGCCCTGGCGGGCGGCACGCTGATAGCCGCCGCCACGCGCCAGGACCACATCGTGGATACGATGAAGGACCTCCTGTCCGTGGGGGGCGCCATTCGGCTCGATGAGCGAGTCGTGCGCGCCGATGAGGTTGGCACAAGCCCCCGTGCCTTGAAAGGCATCACGGTTCTCCGCGTCTACCGCAATGATCGCGCCTTGGATCCTGCGCGTCTCGACACGCTTGCCCAGGGCGACATTCTTGTTTTCGTTGCTCCCGGGAACCGGACGTGACGGCCGTCGCGAAATCCGAGGCCTAGGCCTGCCGGGTCGCGGTTCAGGCCAGGGGCTTCTCGTAGATGCGCCAGGTCTTGTAGTGACGCGCGGCAAAGGATTCGCCGGCGCTGATGATCAGCGCGTTCGTTTCGAGCAGCCACGACACCTCCACAAAGTCGAACTGCTCGGCCTGGCGGACATGGCGCAGGGCGTCGCGGTACAGGACGGCGTCGAGCCCGGAGCGGCGGAACGGTTCCTTGATGCCGAGCAGGGTGACGCGCCCCCGCCGGGTGCGGCGCTTGTTGCGCAGCAGCCGGGCGACGCGCACCAGGTCGAACTTGCCGAACGCGCTGCCGTTGGTCTTGATGCAGTCGTAGATGTCGGGCAGGATCAGGAAGAAGGCGGCCGGTTCGTCGTGGACGTAACCGAGCAGCGCGATTCCCGAATCGGCGACCGCGCTGAGTTTGTCGGCCGTCAGGTTGAACTCCTCTTCGGTGAAGGCCGTCGCGCCCCAGTTGTCTTTCCAGGCATCGTTGTAGATGGACCGGATGATCTTCTTTTCTTCCTCGAGGTTGTTGAAGTCGAGGGGGCGCGTCGACAACCCGTTGCGCCGGGCCATGCGGCCGGCAATCCTGTCAATGCGCTCCATAAGCCGGGGGTCGGCCGCCCCGTTGGTGAAATCGAGTTTCTGAGCGATGACGTCCATGGCCTTGTGCATGCCGTAGCGGTCCATCAGCTCGGCATAGTACGGATAGTTGCTCGCGGTCTCGTAATAGGGCAGTGTGTCAAACGCGTTGATCTGGACGCCGACAATCTCGTTGGTGGAGAAGCTCATGGGGCCCAGCAGGGTGGTCATGCCGCGGGCCGCGCCCCAGGCGGCCACCCGGTCAAGGAGCGTTCTGGCGACCTCGAAGTCGTCGATCACCTCCCAAAACCCGAAAATCACGGCCTTGGCGTTCTGCTGTTCGTTATACCGGCGGTTGACGCAGCCCGCGATGCGCCCAACGACTTTGCCGTCGCGTTCCGCCAGGAAATAGACGACTTCGGCGTGTTGGTGAAACGGGTGTTTGTCGGTGAGCAGGCCCTTTTCGCCCAGGAGCCGGTTGCCTAGAAGGTCCATGTTCAGCGGGGGCACGTAGTAGGGGTGGTGTTTGTAGTGCTCCCAGTGGAACTGGACGAATTTCTTGAGCAGCTTGAAGTCTTTGGGTCCGAACTCGACAAGATTGATCAACAGACATCTCCCCGGAATCTCAACCTGTGGTTGACGGGAGGGAAAACGCTACGGGGGAACGCGCATCGAACGGAACTTCCAGCGGTGCACGCCGCTTGCCGCCCCTCAGCATCGAACGCTCTGTCACACACTACCCCGCACGGGGCGGTTCGTTACCGTGTGCGCGCCCTGCGCGCGACCGGGTTCAAGAAAACCCCGGTCCACGCACCCTCATGATTCCAGTTATTCCCGATGGAACGCGAACAAAGACGGTATGGTGTCCCATCGGACAAGGAAATGTCAAGCCAACCCGAAGGTTTTATTGAATTCCGTGACCGAATCACGGGGCGGGACGGGGCCTGAAGCATGATCCGGCGGCTGGAGCTCCGGTGTGTCCCCGCATGCCGGGCAGGCGGGGGCCTGCCCGAATCGCTGCAGACGCGGCCTGGCATCTCCCCCGGCTCGTCAGGCGTCCGCTGTCAGGGGACCTGCGTCCGGATTTCTCCATGCGGCGCCCCGGCCAACTCAGTCCTTGCCAAGAGGGTAGAGCACCTTCTGAATCTCGGGCTCGTCGAAGTTGTCCATAGTGACGACGGTCACCCCGGTGTCGATGCGTTTTTCGACGGGGCGGCCTTCCAGGTGGTCCACGGCGGCTTTCACGCCTTCGTAGCCCATCTTGTAGGGGTTTTGCACGACGAGGGCCTGAATGACGCCTTCCTTGAGGGCCGCGATTTCCTCGTCGGAGGCGTCAAACGCGACGAGCTTGATCTCGCCGGCCTTGCCGTCCGCGCGGAGGGCCTGCGCCGCCCCGATGGCGCCGCCTTCATTGGCGGCGAAGATGCCGGCGAGGTTGGGATTGGCGGTGATCATGTCCTGGGTCACGTTCATGCCCTTGGCGGCGTCGCTGTCGCTGTAGAGGGTGGCGGCAAGCGTGATGCCGGCGAATTCGGCAATGGCTTCCTTGAACCCCTGCTCGCGCATCTCGGAGGTGGCGGCCCCTTTCACGAAGGGAATGAGCCCGACCTCGCCCGAGCCGCCGATGAGCCGGGCCAGTTCCTTGCCGGCGGCCCTGGCGCCCGCCACGTTGTCCGTGGCGACGAAGGAGACGGGATCATCGGACGTCACCCCGGAGTCGATCGTGACGACGGGGATTCCCGCGTCTTTGGCCCGTTTGACGACATCGACCATGGCGTTTTCGTCGCAGGCCGCCATGACCATGGCGTCGACTTCCATGGTGATGAAATCTTCGATGATGTTGAGCTGTTTGACGACCTCGGTCTCCTTGTCGGGGCCTTTCCAGTAGATCTCCGCGTTCAGCGCCCTGGCGGCGTCCTCGGCGCCGGCCTTGACGGTGAGCCAGAAATCGTGGGTCGTGCCCTTGGGAATGACGGCGATGGTGTACCTGGCGCCGCCGGCATCGCCCCCGCCGGAGGCGGTGGGCGGCGCGGCCTGGTCGCCGCACCCGATCACCAGGACGGCGCTCAGCAGTGCGAATGTGATGCGTTTCATGGTCTGCGCGCTCCTATTCTTTCAACAGCCCCGATTTGCGTTTGCGGTGCGTGTCATACGCCACGAGCACAATCACCAGCGTGCCCACCAGTATCTTCTGCCAATCCGTTTCGATGTGCAAGAGATTGCAGAGATTCACGAGGATCTGCATGATCAGCGTGCCCGCGAGCGCGCCGATGACCGTGCCTTCGCCGCCCATCAGGCTCGCCCCGCCGATCACGCAGGCGGCCACGGCTTCCAGCTCATATCCTTCCGCGCCGGTGGGCGCCGCGATGTCGACCCGCGACGTCTCAACAATCCCCGCGAACCCGGCCAGCAGGGCACAGAGAATGAACACTATCATGCGGTCGCGATTGACCGGGATGCCCGACAAGCGGGCGCTCTGGCTGTTGCCGCCGATGGCGTAAACGGCCCGGCCGAAGCGCGTCGCCACCAGCAGGACCGTCAGCAGCGCCACGATAACCGCCATGAACGACACGGGGATGTACCACCCCCGCGTGCCGCCCAGATACGCGAACCGGTCGGGGAAGCCCCTGACTGGGACGCCTCCCGTAATCACCAGCGCCGCGCCCCGGGCAATCATCATCATGCCCAGGGTCGAGATGAACGACGGGATTTTGCCGTAGGCCGTCGCGAACCCGCTGATGGCGCCGCACAGAGCGGCCACGGCGAGGCCCGCCGCGATGCCCGCGGTGACGGCGCCGGGGAGGCCGCGCGCCTCCATGGCATTGATGGTTTTGGCATTCACAACCCCGCTGAGGGCCGCCAGGCTGCCGACCGACAGGTCGATGCCGCCCGTGAGGATCACCAGCGTCTCGCCCGACGCCATGATGCCGAACACCGGGGTGCGGTAGGCCACCTTCTTGATGTTGCCGGGTTTGCGGAAATTCGGCATGAGCGCCGCGATAATGAGGCACAGCACGGCCAGGATCACCAGCGGCGAATGTTTGGCCAGGAATCGTCTCATGTCATTTCAGCGGCAGTTTCACCGGTTTGCCTTCGAGCCCGGAGAGGTCCGCGGCAAGGCAGACTTCGTGGCTGATGAAGGCATCCGCGGCGTTGCAGTGGGATTCCTGGTTGGCGGCGATGCAGTCGAGCAGGTGCGCCACTTCGTGGGAGAACGGATGGTGGGTCACGTCGCCGCTGTCGGGCAGCACGGTGGGAATGGTGGCCCAGCCGGTCTGTCCGGGGAATTTCTGCTTTGAATAGACCAGGTTATTCTTGATGGTGCCGAGCGTGCCCACCAGGTTGATGTTGAACACGTAGGGCTGGGTGCATTCGATGCAGGAGGTCACCTTGCCGATGCGGCCGTCGGCAAACTTCACCATGGTGCAGGTCGTGGGGTCGTATTCGTATTCCTTGAAATCGAACGCCTTGCCGAACGTCGAATACTGGCAGACCTCAGCCACCTCACCGCCCATGAACCAGCGGAGTCCGTCCAGGGCGTGGCAGCCGGCGGCCAGCAGCGAACTGCCGCCGACCTCCCGTTTGACGTTCCACGAGTAGAGCTTGTACCAGGGGCCGACGCCGTGGAAGTAATCCACTTCGCCCAGGAACACGTCGCCGATGGCGTTGTCGCTGATGAGGGACTTGATGATTTCGTACAACGGATTCCAGCGCAGCACAAAGCTGATGACGGACTTGATCCCGGCCTTGGCCACGGCGTCGCGAATCGTGCGGCAGTCGTCGATGTTGAGCGCCATGGGTTTCTCGAGAATGAGGTGTTTGCCTGCCTGCGCCACCGCGACGGCGTGGTCTTTGTGCAGGTTGGGCGGCGATGCGACGACCACGATGTCGATGTCGTCCCGCGCGGCCATTTTCTCGTAGTCGGTATAGACGTCGCACGTCACGCCGAATTCCTGCGCCTTGGCCTGGGCGCCCTCTTTGGTGCGCGAGCAGATGGCGCGCAATTCGGTGCTCGGATTGGTCGTAAACGCCCGAAGGTACTCTCCGGCAACCCAGCCACTGCCAATAATTGCTGCTCCGAGTCTATCCATCGTATTTCACTCCCTTGCGCAGCCGCCGGCCGCGCCTTGTTGTCCATCCGGAGCTGCCGCCAAACCGTGTCGGCGGGCATCCCGGTCTGTACCGGCGCCTCGCGGCGAGCAGACCCCCGGTGGC
>JAAYAQ010000392.1 GCA_012719295.1 Candidatus Hydrogenedentota bacterium
CAACTGCGCCAGCTCGTCATGAACCTTGCCATGAACGCGTCCGAAGCCCTCGAGGACAAACCGGGCGCCATCACCATGCGCACCGGAACGATGTACTGCAGCAAGGCGTATCTGGGCTCCACCTATCTCGACGAAGAGCGCGCCGAGGGCGATTACGTATATTTCGAAATCTCCGATACGGGCTGCGGCATGGCCGAAGAGACCCTGGCCATGCTGTTCGACCCCTTCTTCTCGACCAAGTTCACCGGGCGCGGGCTTGGCATGGCGGCGGCCCTGGGGATCATTCATGGCCACCGGGGCGCGGTCAAGGTGGACTCGAAACAGGGCAAAGGGACCACCGTGCGGGTGTTGTTCCCGTGCGGCCATGCCGTGCGTCCGGGCCTGCCGCGCGCGGGCGCGGCCGCCGCGCAGGGCAAACCGCGATCCACAGTGCTTGTGATTGACGACGAAGAGGCCGCGCGTCTTGTGGCCCAGGAAATGCTCGAGCGCAGTGGCTACCGCGTGATCGTGGCTTCGGACGGCTGTGAGGGGCTTCAACAGTACCAGAAGACCCCGCGCGCCATCGATGTGGTGCTGCTGGATCTCACGATGCCCCATCTCGACGGCGAGGAGACCTTTCACCGGCTCCGGGCGATCCGGCCCGATGCCCGGGTGGTGCTGACAAGCGGTTACGACGAGCACGAAGTGGCCCGGCGGTTTCACGGACTGGGCCTGGCGGGTTTCCTTCAGAAGCCGTACACGCCGGCGGAATTGCGCGCCAGGATCGCGGAGGCGCTGAGCACAGGCGCGTGAGCTTTTCCTGCGTGTCAGAGCTTCGCCTGACCGCGGATCAGGGCGCGCAGCTCACGCGCCGCGGCGCACACGTCCGGGGCGGCCGTGACCGCCGTAACCACGGCGACATGGCGTGCGCCCCGCCGGAGCACCTCCCCGATATTGTGCGCTTTGATGCCGCCCATGGTCGTGAAGGGAATTCGCAGGCGCGGGGCAATGGCGTCAATCGCCTCGGGCCCGATGGCCCCGGTGGCCACATGCTTGGTCTGCGTCGCGAAGACCGGCCCGATATTCACATAGCTCGCGCCCGCGTCCTGCGCGGCCAGCGCTTCCCGGAGGTTGTGCGACGACGCGCCCAGGATGAGGTCCGGGCCGATGCGGCGCGCGGCATCCAGGGGCAGATCGTGTTCACCGAGATGGACGCCGTCGGCGCCCGCCGCCAACGCCACATCCACGCGGTCATCAATGATGAGGAGCGCCCCGTACGCCTGGGTGCGTTCGCGAAAAGCCAAGGCGCGCGCATGCAATTCGCGATCGGCGCAGTCTTTTTCGCGAAGCTGCACGAGCCGGACCCCCGCCTCGAGGACCGCGTCGAGCACGGTCAGGGCGGGCCGGCCATCGCAGAACGCCTCCGTGATCACCACATAGAGATCCGCGCCGGCAAACCGGCGCATTCGTTCGGCGAGGAGCATTATCCGCCTCCGACGAACTGCACCAGCTCGACGGTGTCGCCTTCGTCCAGGCGCACCGAGGTGTAGGCCTCGCGGTCGACGATATCGCCGTTGCGTTCGACGACGGTCGCGGCCGGTTTGCGTCCGGCATCGAGAATCAGTTTGTGCACGGTCGTTCCGGTCGCGACCTCGCGCTCCTCGCCGTTCAGCGTGATCTTCATGAATCGATTCTCCAGGCGTTCACGGGCGTCGCCCGCGCCGGCATTCGGGCGGCGCTATTGGCTCGGCGTTTCGTCAAAGGCATAATCGAAGTCTTTCCAGACCGGTTCATACCCTTGTGCGCGGATGGCCTTCACGACCTCCGCGGGAGGGCGCTGGTCTTCGATGGCGAATTGCTCGAGCGTTTCATCGACGTGCGTGGCGTAACCGCCGGGGCGGGTCGACGAGCCCGCGCTCATCATCGTCACGCCCAGGGGGATCAGATGGTCGCGGAATGTGCCCCGCTCGCGCGTTGAGAGGTTAAAGCCGGCCTCGGGCAGGAAGAGGCGGATGGCCAGCATGAGCTGGACCAGTTCCGCGTCGGTGACGAGGTGCGGGATGGAAAACCGCGCGGGCGTGTGGAGAAGTCGCGGGAACGACACCGACACGGCGCTCTGCCAGCATGCCCGCTGGAGGTACCGGCCGTGCAGGGCGGTCCAGAACCCGTCGATACGCCAGTCGGTGAGCCCGAGCAGCGCGCCAATGCTCAGACGGCGCGCGCCGGCCCGGCCCGCCCGCTCGATCGCGTCGAGGCGGTAGCGGTAGTCGGTCTTCTGCCCCTTCAGGTGCACGGCCTTGTAAACCGTGGGGTCGTAGGTCTCCATGTAGAGGGTTACGCCCTCGAGACCCCGCTGGCACAGCAGCCGGTACTCGTCCTCATCGAGCGAATACACCTCGACGCTCACGGACGGGAAGAATTCGCGCGCGATCGCGACGGCCTCGGCGATGTACGAGACGGGCGCGGCGCGGCGGGCCTCGCCCGTGAGCAGGAGCACGTTCCGGTAGCCTTCCACGGCGAGGGCCGCGCATTCGGTTCGAATCTCGGCGGCACTGAGGTTGAGGCGCCGCTCCCGGTTGCCCGAACGGACCGCATAGCCGCAATAGACGCAATCGGCGCCGCACACGTTAGAGATGTAGATGGGAGCGTACATGCCGATGGTCCGGCCGAAGTGCCAGCGGGTCAGGCGGCGGGCCTCGGCGGCCATCGGCTCGAGACAGGCCTGGGCATGAGGCGAGAGCATCGCGCACAGGTCTTCAGGCGTGCGCTGTTCGCGCGCAATCGCGGCCGCGACATCCTCAGGGCGCGCCTGTTCAATCAGTGCTTCAATACGGGCGCGCGGCCACGCGCCCAGTTCTTCAAGAAAACTCACTGGCAGCCTCCGTGAGACCCGGCTCACGGACTCGGACTGAGTTCAACGTGAACATAATCCTGATTCTGAGCCGGATCCAAACCGTTGGCGTAGGCGACCCAGAAATCGCGGCCCGTGTTGTGGTACACGATGCTGAGCACGGTGCTGTTCACGCCCGCCGCTCTCGCCATTTCGATGGCGCCCGCGGCATCCAGCGTGCCATAGCGTGCCAGCAAGCCGTTGTACAGGATCTCGTTGTCGCGCCCGTTGTGATTTTTCCAATAGATGGCATCGTTCAGCGGGGTGTGGAACGGATTGACGTCCGGATGGCAGGGGTGCTGCTCCGTAACGGATTCATTATCCACCCACATATCGAACCGTTCCCGGCTCGTGAAGAGCAGCCGGGCTTTCGGGTCTGCGGCATTCGGATCGCCTACGCAATAATGGTACTGATTTGTCCTGGTGGCATTCTGCATGCGCGTCAGGGCCTCTGTCAATGTGTTGTCGTGATAGAGCACATCGCGGAGGAGCACGGGGAACGGTATCCCCTCGAGATACTCCTCGTCGCAGAAGTACCCCATGATCTCACTAACCGCGATGCCCCGCTCATTCATTCCGCCGCCGGCAATGCCGATCAGCCCCGCGAATCCGATAACGGCATGCTTCAGGCCGTCGTCGGGATCGTAAATGGCCACAACGGGGTAGTTCTGAACGCCCAAGTCCATGCTCCAATCCAGGTTGCGAAGCTGGAACATCTCGCCGCCGGCCGTGGCCTCGCCCCAGGCGGCGAACAGCGAGCAGTTGTATTCGGACAGGTCGGGGATGACCAGGATCTTCTTGAGGACGTCCACAGTGATGCCGGGATATCCCGCCGCCTGGCAGCCTAGCGCGATGCCCTCGAATTCGGTTTGCCATGCGGCGACATCGAAGTACTCCGCCTTCCAGAGCTGGCTTACGGCCAGGTCGATGGCCCCTTCGGGGAACTTCGACCCGATGGCGGCCGAGAATACCGACCAGACGGCATCGATCTGATCCGCGAGCAGATACCCGTACCAGAACCCCATCTGGTAGCGGTTGCCGCTCAAGCGGACCACGGTGATCTGGTCGGTCCCCTCCCCCACGGTCGCCAGCGTGCCGGAACCGCCGGGAAAGGCGACGCAGGGAGTCGACGTGGGCACGCACCGGACTTCGGTGGTGAAGATGTGCGGCTCGCCGGGCGTACCGCTGGGGAACTCGAACGCCATGAAGTAGCCGGTCCACCCGGTCGCCGGAGCGGGCACGACTACCGAGTAGTACTTGCCCCCGGCATCGGCGGGCGTGACCGGCGTGGAGTGCCACACGTCAGTCCCTACCGTGCCCGACCGGAAGTCGCGGGTGCCGGAGCCCCCGTCCAGTGTGCCGGCCCACAAACGGGCCGACAGAGGCACGGTGTCCAGCACCACATCGAGCGTGGCATGGCCGGGCGCTTCTGAGTTGTTCCACGCGATTTGGGGGAGCGCTTCATCGTGCACAACCGCGTTGTAGAACGGCAAGATGCCGCGCACGGTGGCTTCGCGGCTGGCGAGCAGGTCGTGGTTGCCGTTGGGGAAATACCGCAGATGCATGGAACCGGTCTCGGCGGCGTGAGCGTAATAGAACTGGGCCGAATCGGGCACGAAGAAATCATCGGAGGTGCCGTTCAACCCGTACTTCGGGATGTTCAGCCGCGTCAGGTACGCAAAAGGATCCACCATCGACAGCAGGGCGCCCCCCTCGGGCGTGTGCAGGCGCGCAATCACGCCGAGGTCCAGGTAATCCTGAAGCTGTTCGGAATAACCGCACAGGACGGAGTAGTGCCAGTCCATCTGGGCCGCCAGGTTAAGCATGTCGATGACCATGGGCGCGATGCCCACGACCCGCGGGTCGGTCGCGGCCGTGAGCCACGTGGTCCAGCCGCGTTTCGAGGCGCCGGTCACGACGAAATCCTTGACCGTGATGGGGCTGGCAAGCGCGCCGGCATACGCCTGCACGGCATCCATGGCGCGCACGGCGCTCTTGGTCATGGGGAACAGCGCGGGCCATTCTTCATCGGGCTGACCCGCTGCTACGCTGTTCATGTACTTGTCGAAGGTATACGCGATGATCTCGTCCTCCGAACGGGGCGCGCCTTCTTCGAGGAAGATGGTGGGCTGGTTGGGGACCATGCGCAGCAGGGCGACGATCGACCCCGACTGCACGGCGAAATCGATGAGTTCCGGCTCGGGTTCGGGCGCCGATTGCGAGGTGCTGCCTCCCGAGATGAACAGGAGCGCGGTATCGTTCGTGACTTCATCCGGGATGGCCAGGGCCAGCCAGTGTTGCCAGACATCCGGGCTCACTTCGGTGTCGTTGCGCCACCGCTGCGAAACCAGGGACAGAACGTCCCAGCGCCCGCCGGAGACCGGTTGGCTGCTCTGCAGAACGGGGAGAACCGAGATGCCCGTGTCTTCCTTGCGCACGTAACGGTCGAGCGCCTCCGTTGCGTAAACCCGCACCTCGAGTTGCGCGAAATGGCTGCCAAACGGATTCTGGGCCTGGAGCGCCACGGTGTAGATTCCGGGGGCGGCGTAGGTGTGTGTTGGATTCTCTTCGCTGCTCTCGGCGCCATCCCCGAACTGCCAGTGGTAGGTGACGTTCCCGGTGCCTTCATCGGAAGTGTTGTTGAATTCGAACTCGTCAATGGTAACGCCCCAGGGGCGGCTGGCTTCGAAACTGGCCTGCGGCGGATTGCCGCGCACCGTCAGATAGGCCGTTCGCGTCTCCGTGTCCGAGGTGCCTTCGTCATCAGTCACCGTCAGGGACACGGTCATTGGCCCCGCGGCATGATAGACATGGGCAGGGTGCTGGTCGGTGCTGGTTGCGCCATCGCCGAACTCCCAGAACCATGAGGCAATCGCCGCATGCCCGGGCTGGGACGTGTCGGTGAAGGTCACTTCCGTTTCCAGAAGAGGCTGGAGGTCGGAACAGGTGAAGTCGGCCTCGGGCGGCACGGCCTCCACCGTAATGTAGTTGTGCTTAATCTCTTCGTCCTGGCCGTGGGGAGAAGCCACCGTCAGCGTCACGGTATACGACCCCGGCGAAGCATAAACATGGGTTGGGGCTGAACCGGTCTCGGTGCCGCCGTCTCCGAACGCCCAGTGCCAGGACGTGATGTCCGCCGTTCCGGGATCCGACAAATCGGCAAAGGTGACGGGCGAACCGGCCGGCACGGCCGTCTCCAGCGCCATGAAGTCGGCGTCCGGGGCGACGCGCGGGCGCACCGTGATGAAGTTGCGCTTGGTCAGGGTCGCGGTTTCATCCCCCGCCTGCACGGTGAGCGTCACGTCGAAGGAACCTGCGGACGTGTAGGCATGCGATGGGGCCGGCTCCTGGCTCGTTGCCCCGTCGCCGAAGTCCCACGTCCGTCCGGTAATGGAGCCGTCGCCGACAATTCGGGAAAGGTCCTGAAAGACGACGGTCTCGCCTTCGAAGGGTTGTAGTTCGTTGGCGGTGAAGTTGGGGGCGAGGCGCCGGAACGCGTTGACCCGGACGAACTTGTCGCTGGCGCCTTCGGACGTGATCCGTACGACGCCGCTGTTGTTGCCCGCGCCGAGCAGCGAGCGGTCCACAGCGACGGTAATGGCGACCGCATCCTGCGGTCCGGAGGTGGCGCCGCTTGCCGGATTCACCGAGATCCAGGTTTCCGTGGCGATGGCGCGGAACAGCGCGGCCGAACCGCCGCCGTAGTTTCGTTTCACCTGGAAACTCATTTCGGCTTCCGTCGCGCCGAACTCAAGGGTACTCGGCTCCACGATGAGGGCCACGGTCTCGCCGTCGCCGATGGTGGGGGCTCCCGGACATCCGAGAAGCGTCAACGAGAAGGTAAGCAGGAGAGCGATCCCAGCGGTTCGAATCAGGTGTACCACAGCAGCAGATCCTCACGTTATGGGGAAAAATATGGCCCCCTCCATATTCGCGCACCGTCCGGACGGACTGCATTTTGTCCATGATGCCATGAGGCTGCATAAACGTCAATATAACGTCTGTCCCCGCCCGGACGCCTCCCGCGCCGCCTCCGGCGGGGATTCCGCACGGAAGGCGGCCGGCCGCGAATCGGTGATTTGCCTTTCCGTGGGTGCTCTTCTATAGTTAGATGGCATGAATGATGGCGTATACTGGGACACGAGCGGTCGGCGCCGTCGAATCGCGACGTCCTGTCGAGGCTAGTAGGAAACCACCGATGCCTGACTCTGTCCATAGCGCCACGACGCTCGGGGACATACCGCCCGAGGTCCGGGGCAGGCTGGCCGAATTCGAGCGGGCGCTCATTGCGGCACGAACGCACGAGGCCCGGGCCGCCATGCTTTCGCAGGCTGCCCATTGCGCCAGCGAGGGCCTGTGCCTTATGTCGGAAGAGGGCGTCATTCAGTTCGCCAACCGGCCGTTCGCAGAGATGCACGGGCACGCGGCGGACGCGGTGTGCGGCCGGAACATCTCGGATTTTGCCCTTCCCGAACCGGGGGATTGGCCTTGCTGCATTGCGCTGGCGCGCGAGCAGGGGGCCCTGACCGCCCACACGCGGCACACGCGGTGCGACGGAACGGCGTTTTCGGGCGTGATGCGGCTGTTTTTCGGGCGGAACGAGCGACGAACCGAGACATTCCTGATCCTGCGCATGCAGGAGGCGCCGGAGGGCAAGCGGCTTTCCCAGGCGCTGGACGCCTCGACGGTGAGCTACCACGACCTCGTCGAGACCGCACCGGACGCCATCATCTTCCTGGACCTCACCGGCAAGATTCTGCTGACCAACGCCTTTGCGGCGGAACGGCTGGGGTTCGACAGCATTGAAGAATTGTGCGCAATGCGCGCGTCGATCCTCGACATCATCGCCCCGTACGACCGCGAGCGCGCCGTCCGTGAGATGACGGTCTGCATCGCCCAGGGCAGCAAGCACGCCATCGAATACGACTGTCTCACGAAATCGGGCGGCATGCTGCCCGTGGAGACGAATACCAGCGTCGTGCTGGACCACGATGGCCGCCCCGCCGGATTCGTCGGCATCGCCCGCGACATCAGCCGCCGCCGAATCACGGAACAGCGCCTTCAACAGCACCTGCGCGTGGAAAAGCTGCTCACCGGCATCGCCACACGGTTCATCAATCTGCAACCGGACCAGGTAGAGGACGCCATCGGCGAAGCCATCCGCCAGGTCGGCGAGACCATCGGGGTCGACCACATCACCATTGGCCTGCTCCACGCGGATCTCAAGCGGCTGCAGGGCCGGAATGACTGGGGCCTGACCGGTCCCGTACCCTCGCTGACGGACATGCTCCAGCAGTCGCTGGAGTGTTTTCCCTGGATCATGCGTCAGCTTCGCAGCCGCGAATGCATTCGGTTTTCGCGCCTTCAGGATCTCCCGGTGGACGCCCAGGAGGAGCGGGCGTTTCTCGGGATCGGCCCCCAGCGCTCCCTGCTGATAGCCCCCATGACGAGCCGGGGAGATCTCGTGGGTTACGTCTCCTTCGAGACCCTGGGCGAGGGCCATGAGTGGGATGAAGCCGTATCCGCGCTGATCCTCATCCTCGCGGAAGTCTTCGCGGGCGCCATCAGCCGCAAACAGGCCGAGGAAGCCCTGCGCGAGAGCGAGGAGCGTTTCCGCCAACTGGTGGGCAGCAGCCATGCCATGTTCTGGCTGGCTTCGGCGGACTTCAGCCGGGCCCTCTACGTGAGTCCCGCGTTCGCCGAACTATGGAAGATGGGCATAGACCGGATCTATTCGGACCCGCTCTGTTTTCTGGCCGCGGTCCATCCCGACGACCGGGAACGCGTGGCCAGAACCCTGACCGATGAGTTCCAGGGGGGGGTGACCGAGTTTCGGGTGGTCCAGCCGGACGGGTCCACGCGCTGGCTGGTGCACAAGGGCTTCCCGATCCGAAACAGCCGCGGCGAAGCGTTTCGGTTCGCCGGATTCGCCGAAGACGTGACCGCGCGCAAAATCCTCGAGAAGGAAATTCTCGAGATCAGTTCCCGGGAACAGCGGCGGATCGGCCTTGACCTGCACGACGGATTGGGGCAGCATCTGGCCGGCATCCTCTGCCTGAGCCGGGGCCTGGCGAAAACCCTGGCCGGAAAGGACCTGCCGGAGGCGGCTGCAGCCGCCGAGATCGCCGACCTGATCAAGGAGGCGATCGCCCACACCCGCGCTTTGGCACGCGGCGCCTGCCCGGTCGAACTGGAAGCGGATGGACTGGCGAACGCCCTGCGGAAACTGGCCCAGCATACGGAGCAGATGACCGGTATCGAATGCGTGTTTGAGAGTGACGAAAACGTGCTGATATCCAGCCCCGACCAGGCCGAACACCTGTTTCGTATCGCGCAAGAAGCGGTCACCAATGCCATCAAGCACGCCGAAGCGACCCAGATTCGCATCATGCTGATGGAAACCGGTGTGGGAAAACTGCTACAAATTGAGGATAATGGCAAAGGCATCGTGCCGCCCCCTCCGCCGGGCGGCGGAATGGGACTGCGCCTGATGGAACACCGCGCCAAGTTAGCCAACGGCACCTTCGTGGTTAAACGGCGGTTCGGCGGGGGGACGGAAGTCTCGTGCCTGTTCCGCACCGCCACAACACGAACCGAGCCAGATGAGGCCAGCCAACAATGAATGAGACTGCCAAACAGTACCGGGTCCTTGTGGTGGACGACCATCCGATTGTCCGGCGCGGGTTCGCCCAGTTGATCAACCAGGAACCAGACATCACCGTGTGCGCGGAAGCCGAGGACATCGCGGAGGCGGTAACGGCTCTCGAAGCGTGCCACCCCGATCTGGTCATCGTCGACATCGTCCTGAAGAACGCGAACGGCCTTGAACTGCTGAAACGGCTGCCGAGCCTGGCCCCGGAAACCAAGGCGCTGGTGGTCTCCATGCACGACGAACAGATCTACGCCGAGCGCGTGCTGCGCGCCGGGGCGCGGGGCTACGTGATGAAGCAGGAGGCCGACGAAGTCATCGTCACGGCGATCCGCCGCGTACTGCAGGGCGGGATCTATGTCAGCGACCAGGTCAATGAACGGATCCTCATGAACTTCGCTCAGAATCAGGCCCGCTTTGAAGCCAGCCCGGTGGAGTTCCTCACCGACCGGGAACTGGAGGTTTTCGAACTCATCGGCCAGGGGATCTCCACGCGGCAGATTGGCGAGCGCCTGAGCATCAGCATCAAGACCGTCGAGACCTACCGGGCGCGCATCAAGGAAAAACTGCGCCTGGAATCGGGCGCGGAACTTGTGCAAACCAGCGTCGAATGGGCCATTAAGAAGTCGCTGACCTAGCGCCGGCAGATTCCTACGGCCACATTGCCTCCCCATTTGTATCAAGCTACCTGCACGAATTCCCCGTCAGCACAACCCCTACAAACCTTTAGGACGGTTCCCTACAGAAAGTGCCGCCGAAGCCTGATTGTCCATTAAACAAAGAAAATATTTAATAGTGCTTAGAGTGTGGAGAAGTAGTGGAAGCGAGCTGCGGGAAGCGTAAAACGGAATGGATGCTGAGTCGACAGTGAAAGGTAGCGCCGCCGGCCTGCTCAAGACGCCGTTATCCGTCTGCGTGCTCGGCGCGGAGCCCGAGGTCCGATGGATTCCGGAGCTGGGCGCGCGCGCGCAGACCCGGTACGATTTCTGTCTGTCGCGCACCCTGCGTTCCCTGACGATGCAGATTACGCGCGATAGAGAGCCTGCCCTCTTCTCGCTGAGCGATACGGGAGTTGCGGTCTCCGCCTGGCAGAGCGAGGAAATCGCGCGTTACGCGGGCATAGACCGTACGGCGTATTTTCTGCTCTGCGGCGCGCTGGGCCTGCTTCAATACCGGGCCCTCGCCTTGAATCCCCTTCTTCAACCCAACGATTTTCTGCATGCCACCGACGGCGGCTGTCTTTTTTCCACCTGCCACGCGAAGCAGGAGTATGCCCTTCTGCTTGAACGGCCCCGCATTTGCGCCGGCTGCGTGCAGTTCTTTGACTGCCTGGGGTGCGAACCCGAAGTGGGCGCCCTGCTCGACGTGATCGGCTTCGTGCGCAACGGACAGCCGAAGGCGATGGCCAGCAACTAGCCACCGCACGCCGTGCGGACCCCTGCCCGGCGTGGCCGTATCCCCCTCCTTCCACAACGGGCCCAGCCCTTGGTTTGCCGGGACCCGTATGCTACCCTTTGAGCTTCGGTGCGGCCGTGCAGGGCCCGTTCGCCGGAGGGGGTTTTGCAGTCGGCTGTGTCCGCAGGGAGGGACTGCATCATGCCGGAGAAGCTCGCCTTGTTCGGAGGCCCCAAGGCCGCCCCAACC
>JAAYAQ010000393.1 GCA_012719295.1 Candidatus Hydrogenedentota bacterium
CCCAGCGCGCCCTTCAGGGACTGCACGGCCTGGCTGTATTTCTTCTCGCTGACGGACGAAAAGGACAGCAGCAGCACGAAAAAACAGAGCAAGAGGCTCATCATATCGCCGTAGGTCACCATCCAGCCCGGCGCCCCTGACGGTTCCTCGCCTCCCCTTTTGCGCTTCTCCTTAGGCATCTTACACTGCGCTGACCTGGCGCCGCACTGCCGGCGAAACGAACGCCTTGAGTTTCTGTTCCACGACGCGGGGATTATCGCCGGACTGAATGGACAGAATGCCCTCGATCACGAGCTCTTTGGCCAACAGTTCGTTGCTGGTTCTGACTTTGAGTTTGCCGGCCCCGGGAAGGAACACCATGTTGGCCAGCAGGGCGCCATACAGGGTGGTCAGGAGCGCGACCGCCATGCCTTCGCCGATCTTGGACGGGTCGTCGAGCGTGGCGAGCATCTGCACCAGCCCGATCAGGGTACCGATCATCCCGAAGGCGGGCGCGTAGGTCCCCATGGCGACCAGGATGGACTGTCCCATGGCATGGCGGTCTTCCATGAAGGCCAGCTCGGTCGTGAGAATGTCTTTGATGAGTTCCGGGGCCGTGCCGTCAATGGCGAGTTGGACGCTCTTTTCGAGAAACTCGTCTTCGGCCTCGCTGGCGTGAGATTCGAGCGCGAGGATGCCCTCGCGGCGGGCGATGGTGGCAAAGCTGACGAGCCGGGGGATGAGGCTCTCGGGAAGAACGTCTTTGTGAAAGAACGCGTTCTTCACGGTGTTCATCACGCTCAATACATCGCCCAGGGGAAAATTGATGAGCGTTGCCGCGAGCGTTCCTCCCATTACGATCACCACGGACGACGAACTCCAGAAGACGCCCGGATTTCCCCCCATGAGAATTGAAACGATGACCAGGGTGACCCCGGAAACCAAACCCACAAGTGTCGCGATATCCATACGCTACGCCTTTTGTTGGGCTCCCCTATCAGAACGTGCGTTGCAGGTTCTGCAATATTCTAACACTCTGGATGCGAACCCACAACCCAAGGGCGGACCCGGCCTGAAGCGACGGACCGGTTTCGCGGTGGCACGCGTGGAACCGGGGGCGGCGCGCGGCTGGCCCGGCGGGCCGCCCCCGGATCCTCAGGACTGGTTCACGTCACGGTTCATCGAACCAGGTTGACGGTTTCCTGGAGCAGCGTGTCCGCGGTTGTAATGGTGCGGGCATTGGCCTGGAAACCGCGCTGGGTGACGATCATGTTACTGAACTCGGTGCCCAGGTCCACGTTAGAACCTTCCAGAACGCCGCCGGACACCTGGCCGCGCCCCCCGGTGTTGGGCAACCCGATCTGAGGGGTACCCGAAGCCGGCGTATCGCGAAACAGGTTGCTGCCGTCGCGCTCGAGTCCGCCGACATTGGCGAAGGAGGCAAGGGCAATCTGGCCGATGACGCGGGTGAGTCCATTGGAGAACACGCCGTTGATCGTGCCGTCGCGGGCAATGTTGAAGCTTTCGAGCGTGCCGCGGGCAAACCCGTCCTGGTTGGTGACTGTCGCATCGCTATCGGACGCCAGTTCGGTGACCGACGAGAAGTTGATCTCGAACTCGAAGGGCGTATCCGGATACGAATCGAGGGCGCCGAAGGCCGCCAGCGGGACCGACACTTCGGGCGTTCCGGCCGGCCGTGCGGTGAAGACGCCGCCGACGAGGGTGCCTTCGTCGAAGTA
>JAAYAQ010000061.1 GCA_012719295.1 Candidatus Hydrogenedentota bacterium
CCGAACCCCCTCCTCCAGAAGAAGAATGTGGCAGGGCCATTCTCCGGTGGGTTTACGGCCCCCTGGAACATGATGGTCGAGATTACCGCGCCCGCCCTGGTACGGGCCGCCGAGGCGTTTGAGCGCCAGGCCGCTCAGGCCGAGATGGCGCGCGTGGCCCTCGCCATCAAAGCGTTTCGCCGCGACACCGGCACGTATCCCGAAACGCTCGACGACCTCGCGCCCCGCTACCTCCCCGAGCTGCCCCGGGACCCCTATTCCGGGCAGGACTTCATCTACACCAGGGACGAAAGCGGTTTCCTCCTGTACAGCGTCGGGCCCAACGGCACGGACGATGGCGGCCTCACGCTGACCGGCCCCGGTGGTGCTCGGGGCGACATTCTCTGGTGCGGCGGACTGAAGCCCGAGCCGTGAGACGGGCCCGAGCCGGTTCGATGTTTACGTCTGGCGGCGGGGGACCTGCGCGCCCCGGAAATTGCAGGGGATGCGCCGGCGTTGTATGATTGAAGCCTCCACGTGATCTGATTTGCCGGCGTTTGCTGTAACTGCCGGGTGCGCATGCCGATGTGTGTGGCAGGACCCGGTTTCCCGGCGGTTCGGAATGCCGGGGAAAGGAAGTTCCATGCTGTTCGATCTCGACATGATTCAGGAGGTATACGCGCGGATGCCGGGGCGGGTGAACGCCGTGCGGAAGCTTCTGGGGCGGCCTCTGACGCTGAGCGAGAAGGTGCTCTACAGCCACCTGTTCGGCAGCCTCCCGGAGCAGCCCTTCGTGCGCGGGGATTCCTACGTGGATTTCCGCCCCGACCGGGTCGCGATGCAGGATGCGACGGCCCAGATGGCCCTGCTGCAGTTCATGCAGGCGGGGAAAAAGCGCACCGCGGTGCCCTCGACCGTGCACTGCGACCACCTGATCCTGGCCAAGTCGGGCGCGGGCCCCGACCTGGCGGCCGCCCTGACCATGAACAAGGAGGTGTTTGACTTCCTGGCGTCGGTATCGAACAAGTACGGCATCGGTTTCTGGAAACCCGGCGCGGGCATCATCCACCAGGTGGTGCTCGAGAACTACGCATTCCCCGGCGGAATGATGATCGGCACCGATTCGCATACCCCCAACGCCGGCGGCCTGGGCATGGTGGCCATCGGGGTTGGCGGGGCGGACGCGGTCGATGTGATGGCCGGGATGGCGTGGGAATTGAAGTTTCCGAAACTCATTGGCGTGAAGCTGACCGGCGAAATGAGCGGGTGGACCGCCCCCAAGGACGTCATTCTCAAGGTGGCGGGCATCCTGACGGTGAAAGGCGGCACGGGCTGCATTGTCGAGTATTTCGGGCCGGGTTCCGAGAGCATGTCGTGCACCGGCAAAGGCACGATCTGCAACATGGGCGCGGAGATCGGCGCCACCACGTCCACCTTTGCGTTTGACGATTCGATGGTCCGGTATCTGCAGGCGACCGGGCGCGGCGCGGTCGCCGAGGCGGCCCTGGCCATCCGCGACCACCTGCGTCCCGACCCCGAGGTCTACGACGAGCCGGAACAGTTTTACGATCAGGTGCTCGAGATCGACCTTTCGGCGCTGGAACCGCACCTGAACGGCCCGTTCACGCCGGACCTGGCCACGCCGGTCTCGGCGATGCGCGAGGCCGTGCGGAAGAACGGCTGGCCGGAGAAGGTCGAGGTCGGCCTGATCGGGTCGTGCACCAATTCGTCGTACGAAGACATGACGCGGGCGGCGTCCATTGCGCGGCAGGCCCGCGCCAAGAAACTCCGGGCCAAATCCGAATTCACCATCACCCCGGGCTCGGAGACCGTGCGGTACACCGTGGAACGCGACGGGTTGCTGGCCGAATTCGAGGCCATCGGCGGGGTGGTGCTGGCCAACGCGTGCGGCCCCTGCATCGGGCAGTGGGCGCGGCACCGGTCGGGCCCCGGCGACGAGCCGAACACGATCGTGACGTCGTTCAACCGCAATTTTGCCAAGCGCAATGACGGAAACCCGAAGACCCACGCGTTTGTGGCTTCGCCCGACATGGTGACGGCCCTGGTGCTGGCCGGCGACCTCGGGTTCAACCCCATGACCGACACCCTCATCAACGAGGACGGGGACGCGGTCACGCTCGACCCGCCCTCAGGGCAGGAATTGCCGCCGGACGGATTCGCGGTCGAGGACCCGGGATACCAGGAACCGGCGGAGGATGGCAGCGCCCTGGACGTGGTGATTCGGCCCGATTCGGACCGCCTGCAGCGGCTCGAACCCTTTGCCCCGTGGGAAGGCACGGACCTGACGGGGTTGCGGCTGTTGCTCAAGGCCAGGGGCAAATGCACGACTGACCACATCTCGATGGCCGGACCGTGGCTGCGCTACCGCGGGCACCTCGACAACATCTCCAACAACTGTTTCATTGGCGCGATCAACGCGTTCAACGGCGAGGCCAACCGGGTCAAAAACCAGCTTACCGGTCAATACGACGAAGTGCCCCGGGTGCAGCGCGCCTACAAGGCCGGGGGCATCGGCACCGTCGTCGTGGGCGACGAGAACTACGGCGAGGGGTCGTCGCGTGAACACGCGGCCATGGAACCGCGCCATCTCGGCGTGCGGGCCATCCTCGTCAAGTCGTTCGCGCGCATCCACGAGACCAACCTGAAGAAACAGGGCATGCTCGCCCTCACCTTCGCCAACCCCGCCGATTACGACGCGGTCCAGGAAGACGACCTGATCGACATCGTGGGGCTGACCGGCTTCGCGCCCGGGAAACCCCTGACCGTGGTGTTTCGCCACGCGGACGGGACGACGCACGAGGTCTCCGTCCACCACAGTTACAACGAGGCCCAGATCGCGTGGTTCAAGGCCGGCTCGGCCCTCAACCTGATCAAGGCGCAGGCCGGCGGCTGAGGACGTGCCGGGCGCGCGTGGGGCGGGCGCCGGGGACACACAAAGAACGGCCGGGGAA
>JAAYAQ010000062.1 GCA_012719295.1 Candidatus Hydrogenedentota bacterium
CCGGCTTTTCGCGGCGCGTCAATTGTGGATGCTGGGACCCGGGGACGCCCTGCCGGTGCTCAAGCCCCTGTTGCTCGACGACGATGCCGTTGACCTGGCGTGTTACGCGCTCGGGCAGGATCCCGCGCCGGAGGCGGGCCAGGCCTTGCGCGAAGCCCTCGCCGCCGCGGAGGGCAAGGCCCGCATCGCTCTGGCCAATCTCCTCGGCGAACGCAGAGACGCCGATGCCGTACCCGCCTTGTGTGTCGTGGCGAATGGAGGCGATCTGCCCGCCGCCTGCGCGGCCGTGCGCGCGCTCGGGAAGATCGGCACCGATGCGGCGGCCGATTGTCTCGCGAAGAGCCTTGAATCTCCGGACGCCACGGTGCGGTCGGCCGCGATGGACGCCGCGCTTCTCTGCGCGGAAGCGCTGCTCACGGGCGGCAACCGGGCCCGGGCCGCCGCCATCTACACGCAATTGGCGGGAGAGACGTATCCGGCCGCCGTGCGGAAGGCCGCGAACCTGGGCCTGAACAACACCAAACTCGGCCCGCCCCTTGTGCTGTTTGACGGACAGAACCTGGATCACTGGGAAGGCAACCTCGAGATCTGGCGCATTGAAGACGGCGCCATTGTTGGCGGTTCGCTCGATCACCCGGTACCTCACAATGAGTTCCTGTGCACGAAAGAGACCTTCGACAACTTCGAGCTCCGGCTGCGGGTGAAACTCTCCAGCCCGGATGCCAACGCGGGCATCCAGATCCGCAGCCAGCGCGAGCCGGGAACCCCCGCCGTGCTCGGCTATCAGGCCGACATGGGGCAGACGTACTGGGGCTGCCTCTACGACGAGCACCGCCGCGACCAGATCCTCGTGAACGCCGACCAGGAGACGGTCCGGAATGTCATCGCCCTGAACGACTGGAACGAATATGTGATCCGGTGCGAGGGCAGCCGCATCCAGCTCTGGATGAATGGCCATCTGACCGCCGACTTCACCGAATCCGACGACACCATACCGCGGAGCGGTATCATCGGGCTTCAGATTCACAGTGGACCACCCAGCCAGGCGTATTACCGGGATATCGTCCTCCGCCGGATTGTGCCGATCGAGTGAGTGAATGCCATGTACTTTGTCCCTCCGCGCGTGTCCGAGGTTCAGGCCAGGCGGTGGTTCCAGAGACGGTGGTACGGCGCCGCCGGCCGGCTTCTGCGCCCGTTGTTTCCCCGGAAGCGTCTCTCCGGAGACGGCCTTCCCCGGCTCGAACTGATCTGGATGCCCCACTATCTCTTCACGGTGCGCGCCGTGGCCCCGAACGGGAGCGAGGGGCGGATTCAATTCTCGCTGGACGCCCACGCGGGCGTTTTCATGATCGTCCAGCTTGCAGGAGAACTCGACGAGGTCGAACCCACGGCGGCCCATTTTCCTCCGTCCATGACCCGGGAGCAGGCCGAGGCGCTCGGACGCAAACAGCTCACCCTGGCGCTGCTCCGGCGGCGCGGCCAGCGCGATCGCCCCACGCCTCACGAAACGCTCGATTGCCAAGTCTTTTATTGCCCGTTCTGGACGTACTATTATGAACGCGTGCCCGGCGCCATCGACATCGTCGTGTTGGATGCGGTGTCGGGCGAAAAGGCCGGGGGCCGAATGAAAGGCGCCGTGCTCGAGGCGTTCACGGCCGCGAGCGCGCGGAAGAACCGCGAGGCCGCGCCGTCGTGATTCAGCGCGCGGGCACGGTGGTCGTTTGTTCCCAACCACAAACCAAGGAGCGTCGAGATTATGAAACCCGTCATCACTCTTACCCTGTGCCTGTGTTGCCTGATGAGCGCCGCGGTCCGGGCCGCGGAGGAAGCGCAGCCCACCTACGCCGAAATGCTGGGATGGGAGAAAGGCGCCAAGGTCCTCATTTTGCATGCCGACGACGCGGGCATGTCGCACGACTCCAACGCGGGGATCATCGAGGCGTTCGAGAAGGGCGTGCTGACTTCCACCAGCACCATGATGCCGTGCCCTTGGGTGCCGGAATGGGCCAAGTACTGCGCCGACCATCCCGACGTGGACAACGGGTTGCACCTGACCCTCACCTCCGAATGGGAGAACTACCGCTGGGTGCCGCTGGCCAGCAAGTACATCGTGCCGGGCCTGGCGGACGAACAGGGCTGCCTGTGGGATAACGTCGGCCTGGTCGTCGAACACGCCAGCGCGAAAGAGATCGAGGCGGAGATCCGCGCCCAGATCGATCGCGCCAGGACCATGGGATTGCCCATCACGCACCTCGACACGCACATGGGCACGGTCTACGCCACCACGGAGTATTTCGCCGCCTACGTCAAGGTCGGCATGGAAATGCAGATTCCCCTCATGATCCCCGGCGGCCATGCGACTCTGGCGCAGGAAGAGTTCACCGACCTGGCCGACCTGTTTCCGACCATCCGCCAGGTGGCGAAATCGGTCTGGGACTCGGGTCTCCCGATGCTGGACGACCTCTTCGGCGACACGTACGGATGGCGGACCTTTGACGTCAAGAAGAAGAACATGATCGACCTGCTGCGCAGGCTTCAGCCCGGCGTTACACAGGTCATTGTCCATTGCACCCGGCCCAGCGAGACCTTCGCGTTCATCTCGGATTCCGGCGGCACCCGCCTGGCCGATCTCGAAGTGATGCTCGACCCGGACATCAAACGGACCATCGAGGAAGAAGGGATCATTCTGACCACGTGGCGCGAACTGAGCGAGCGTCGCGCCAAGGTGGCGGCCTCGCAGCCCGCAGCCGCGGGCGGCAACGGCTGACCCCGGCGGATACGCAGCGTGCACGGGCGTCCGGTTTTCCGCCGGGCGCCCGTGTTTTTCCCGCGGCCGGCTCTACGCTATGATGCGGTCGTGGCCGCGCCGCGAGGATGCGGCGGGACGGCACGGCAACCCGGGATACGGAGTGACATGGCAAGACCAACGCGACGCAGCTTCCTCAAGAACCTCGGCCTCGGCGCCGGCGCGCTGGCCGCGGCCTGCCGGCACCAGCCCGCGGAGTTGATTCTGCCCGAACTGCCCGCCCGCGCCGACGCCCCCTGGGACCGCCCGAACGTCATCGTCATTCTCACCGACGACCAGGGCTACGGCGACGTGGGCGTTCACGGCAACCCGGACATCCGCACGCCGCACCTGGACCGCTTCGCGAAAGACGGCCTCGACTTCACCCGGTTCTACTGCTGTCCGGTCTGTGCGCCCACCCGGGCCAGTTTCATGACGGGCCGGTACCATTACCGGACCGGCGTCATTCACACGGCGCGCGGCGGCGCGAAGATGCACGGCGACGAAGTCACGCTTGCCGAAATGCTCCGGGCCGCTGGGTACGCCACGGGCCTGTTCGGCAAATGGCATCTGGGCGACAACTACCCCATGCGCCCCCAGGACCAGGGCTTCGAGGTCTGTCTGTGGCACAAGGCCGGCGGGATCGGCCAGTCCCCCGACAATCCCAACAGCTACCTCAACCCCCGCCTCTGGCGCGGCGGCGAGCCGGTCCAGGCGCAGGGCTACTGTACCGATGTCTTCTTCAACGCCGCGCGCGAGTTCATGGCCGCTCACCGCGACCGGCCCTTCTTCGTGTATCTCGCCACCAACGCGCCCCATACCCCCCTGGAGATCGCGCAGGAGTATGCCGAGCCCTATGCCGCCAAAGGACTCGACGACACCACCGCGCGCGTCTACGGCATGATCACCAACATCGACGACAACGTGGGACGGCTGCTCGACTGGCTGGACCGCGAAGGATTGCGCGACAACACCCTCGTGATCTTTTTCGGCGACAACGGGCCCCAGCAGGAGCGTTACACGGCCCACCTGCGCGGCCGGAAGTCTTCGGCGTACGAGGGCGGGATCCGCGTCCCGTGTTTTATGCAATGGCCGGCGGTGCTCCCGGGCAAATCCGACGTAGAGGCGGTTGCCGCGCACATCGATCTCGCCCCGACCATCCTCGAGGCGTGCAAGACCGTTCCCCCGCCGGAAACCGCGCTGGACGGCATCAGCCTGCTTCCCCTGCTGCGCGGCAAAACGAAGGCCTATCCCGACCGGGCCCTCGTCCTCCAGTGCCACCGGGGGCTCTCGCCCGGCCGCTATCACAACGCCGCGGTGGTCACCGCCCGGTACAAGCTCGTCTGCAACCCCGGCACGTTCGAGCGCGAGCATCTGGAGGCGGACAAGGCACGCGTCTTCGAGTTGTACGACCTTGACCAGGACCCCGGCGAGCAGCGGAACCTGGCGGCCGATCACCCCGATACCGTGGCCGCGCTGCGCGCCGCATACGACGCCTGGTACGACGACGTGAAGGCCACGCGCAGTTTCGAGCCGGGCTGGATCCATCTCGGCTCGCCCTTCGAGAATCCGGCGACCCTGTGCCGGTTTCAGGATCAGGCGCACACCGGTGAACGGCCCCGCGGATGGCCCGTGCACGTGGAATGCGGCGGGGTCTACGAGTTCACGCTCGAGCGCGGCGGCTCCACGGATGCCGGCACCCTGCACGCAGCCTTCCAGGACAACGAAATGGTGCGGGTGCTTGGCGACGGCGAACGGTCCGCGCTGTTCACTCTGCCCGCGGGGAACGGTCTCCTGCGCGTCTGGATGCAGCGCCCCGGCAAACCGGTCGAGGTGGCGACCAACAACGACGCGACCGGCGACGTGACCGTCCGCTTTCTCGGATAAGCGGGCGCCCTTAGATCGAAACGACCTCCAGCAGCGTTTCGACCGCGCCGGTCACCTGCGTCTGCACCCGTTCCAGGTCTTCGGCGGCGAGTCCCAGTTCGGCCATGCCGGGATCTTCCGCGCGCACCGGGTCGGGCCCCCCGTCGAACCCGTAGCCGCACGCTTCCGCGATCCGTTCCGCGGCGCGCACGAGCAGCACGGGCTGGCGGTATTCCGGCGCCGGCACGTCCGCTGGATTGGGATGGAAAAACGTCGTGAACGCATACGTGTTCGGCAGGTTGCGTTCCGAAACGACGTGAATCCCCGCCAGTGCGTGGTATTTCACCTCAAAGTTGTGCGCGACTTCCGGCTCGTTCCGCAGACGGCTCGCGAGCGTCACGGGACTGTGCGCAATGATGTTGATCAGCAGCACGGCGCCGAGATCGTGGACAAGCCCCGCCATGAACATCTCTTCCGCGGATTCGGGGTGCCGGATCCGCGCGATCTCGTGCGCCGCCTCGGACGTCGCCACGGTATGGCGCCACAGCGCCTGCAACGTCTCGCGCACCGAGGGTTTCGTCGAGCGGTACAGGCCGCTGTAGGCGATGGCCTGGACCGTCCGCACGATCTCCTTCAGGCCCAGCCGGGTGCAGGCCTGATCGAGACCCGTGATCTCCTGCGTTCCCCCGAACGCCACGCTGTTGGCCAGCCGCAACACCTTCGTTGCAACCACCGGGTCCTGGTTGATCGCATGCGCGATGTCCGTCATCGTCGACAGGGGATCGTGCGCAAGCGCCACCACGCGCTGGCACACTTCCGGAAGCAGGGGCAAATCATCGGCGGCCTTGCGCAACCGCCCCAGGATTTCCGCGGGAATCGAGCCGGGAGGAAGCACTTCGCGGATATCCGGCTCGGTCTCCAGGCGATCCGCCCACACCCCGTTCGAGCGGTTCCGCAACAGCGAGACATTCAGACATTCCGGACACGCGAACAGGTAGACGTCCCACGCTGCTCTTGCCGCCCGTCGTACAGCAACCGGCGCCTCGCAATACGCGCACATGCTCATGGCTGTCCTCCCGTCTGCCGCTGCACCCCCCCAAGCGGAGAGCGACGTTCCTACCTGCGTGCGCTCACACCACATGACCTCCTTGTCCGTATTATTTTACCAGTAAAGACGAACCAATGCCAGTGGGCGCGTGCCCGGTGGACCCGGTGGACGGCCCTGCCTCAATGGCCGGCGGGCGCAGCGCTCCCGGGCGTGTCCCAAAGGGGTCGAACAGGTCTGCCGCGATCGTGCTCTTGAACTTCGCCCGTGCCGTCCGTACCATGGCGTCCTGCGTTCCGGACGGTTGGGGGGAATGCCGGCGTTTACGCGCCTTCCGCAGGCCGCGGGGGGCCGGGCCGCCGTGGTCTGCACCCAAGAGGATTTCTTCTGTGAAACATGAACGACGGGTTGTTGTCACCGGGTTAAGCGCGATTACGCCCCTGGGCGTCGGTCTTGCGCCTACCTGGGAAGGACTTCTGGCCGGACGGAACGGCATTGCGCGCCTCACCCATTTTGATCCGTCGCAGCACCGGTCCCAGATGGCGGGCGAGGTGCGCGATTTCCAGGTTGAGGACTGGATAGACGGCAAGTCGGCACGCCGGATGGACCGCGTGATGCATTTCGGGCTCGCGGCCTCGACAATGGCTATGGCGGACGCCGCCCTCGACCACGCCGGCTTCGACAGGAACCGGGCGGGCGTCATCATCGGGTCGGGCATCGGCGGTTCGGCGAGCATCGAGGAAGGCTGCGCGGTCTGCACGGAGAAAGGCCCGCGCTCGATGGGCCCCTTTTTCGTGTCGAAAGTGCTGATCAACATGACCGCCTGCGCCGTCTCCATCGAACACGGGCTGAAGGGCCCGCTGACGGCCCTGTCGGTGGCCTGTTCGACCGGCGCCAACGCCGTGGGCGACGCGTTTCGCGTAATTCAGCGCGGGGACGCGGACATCATGGTGGCCGGCGCGTCGGAGGCCTGCCTCACCCCGGTGGCGTACGGGGGATTCTGCGCGACGCGCTCGATGTCGACCCGGAACGACGATCCCGAACATGCCAGCCGGCCGTTCGACAAGAACCGCGACGGGTTTGTGATGGGCGAGGGCGCCGGACTGGCCGTGCTGGAGGAATTGGAGCACGCCCGGCAACGCGGCGCACGGATTTACGCCGAACTGGCGGGCTACGGCAACACGGCCGATGCCTACCACATCACCGCCCCCGAGCCGGAAGGCGACGGCATGATCCGGGTGATGCGCGCGGCCCTCAACGATGCGGGCCTTGCCCCCGAAGGCATCGGCTACATCAATGCCCACGGCACGTCGACGGTCCTGAACGACCGCACCGAGTCTCTCGCCATCCAGCGGGTCTTTGGCGAGCACGCCCAAAAGTTGAAAATCAGCGCGACAAAGTCCATGATTGGCCATCTGATGGCCGCGGCCGGCGCCGCGGAATTTGTGGCGACCGTCATGTGCCTTCATACGGGCAAGATTCATCCAACCATCAACTACGAGGAACCCGACCCGGAATGCCCCCTGGACTACGTGCCCAACGTAGCCCGGGAGTTCCAATTCGACGCGGCCATGTGCAACGCGTTCGGATTCGGCGGCGGCAATGCGTGTCTGATCGTACGACGCTTCGGAGACTAGCGTGGACATCCCCAAGCTTCAGATAGGTACCATCACGGCCGAGGTGCCCATTGTCCAGGGGGGCATGGGCGTCAAGGTGTCGTTGTCATCGCTGGCGGCCGCCGTGGCCAATGAGGGGGGCATCGGCACCATTGCCAGCGTCGGCCTCGGCGACATCCGCACGACGCGCGAGGATTACGACGGCGTCAGCAGCGAGGCCATCGCCGAAGAGATCCGCAAGGCCCAAAGCGCCACCCGCGGCCCCATCGCGGTGAACGTCATGAGCGTTCTCAGCAATGCGGAGACGCTCATCCGCACCTGCGTCCGCGAGGGCATCAAGATGATCGTCGTGGGCGCGGGATTGCCGCTCAAGCTTCCCGCCATGGTGGAAGATACCCGTGTTAATCTCGTCCCGATCGTCAGTTCGGGCCGGGCCGCGACCCTGATCCTTCGCACGTGGGAAAAACGTTACGGGCGCACCGCCCAGGCCGTCATCCTCGAGGGCCCGCTGGCGGGCGGCCACCTTGGCTTTTCGGAAAACGAACTGGCGCACGCCGAAGACTTCTCGCTCGAACGCCTCCTGCCCGAACTCCTCGAAGCCCTCAAGCCGTTCGAAGACGCGTTCGGCGTCAAGATCCCCGTCATCGCCGCGGGAGGCATCTACACCGGTCACGACATCGCCCGCATGCTGTCGCTGGGCGCGTCGGGCGTACAGATGGCGACCCGGTTTGTGTGCACCCGCGAATGCGGCGTGTCCGACGCGTTCAAGCAGGCGTATCTCGACGCTTCCGAAGACGACATCGTCATCATCAAGAGTCCCGTAGGCATTCCCGGACGCGCGGTCCGCAACCGCTTTCTTGAGCGCCTGGACCGCGGCGAGCCCATTCCCATCAACTGCCCCTACAAATGCCTCAGCACGTGCAAGATTTACGATTCCCGCTACTGTATCGCCCATGCGCTTCTCAATGCCTATGACGGCGACATGGAAAACGGGCTGGTGTTCGCGGGGCAGAACGTCTCGCGCGTGCACGAAATCCTCACGGTCAAGGAACTGATGAGCCGGCTCCTCGACGAACTGCGGGCCGCCTGATTTGGCGGGGCGGCGGGCGGGTGTGCGCGTGTCTGCCGATTGACTTCCCCGCGGACGGTGTGGCAGATTGGCGGCGCCGGGTCTGGCGCAGGTCTGGCGGCCCCGCGCGCGGCGCGCCGGGGAGTTGAGAAGAGTGCGGCCGTAACTGGCGACTTGGCGTGGAAACAACCACGGGGAAGCGGTTCGCACGGAAGGCTTGCCGTTCGCCTGGGCACTGAAACCAGTGGCCCGGGCGGCGCTGTTTTCAGGGGCTCCCGAATCAGGAGGAAGACGCATGGCGGAAAAAGATCTCAAACAGATGTACCGCACGCGAACGGAAGGTCATTTCCCGGACGCGATCGAGCTGCTGGGGCGCACCTATGCCAAGGTGGAAGACCTGCGCTATGGCACCAACCCCCACCAGCCCGCCGCGTTTTACCGGCCGGCCGACGGCAAGAACCTCGTCCTCGGCGCGTACGAAATCCTCAAGACCGGCAAGAGCGGCCTGTCCCAGACCAACATCGAGGACATGCACCACGCGGTCGGCATTCTCAAATACATGACGCGCCCGGCCTGTGCGGTCATGAAACACTGCAACCCGTCGGGGGCGGCCATCCAGGTCGGCGGCATGCCCCTGGCCGAGGTCTACCAGCGCGCGCGCGACGCCGACGCCCAGGCGGCCTTCGGCAGCGTGGTGGTCTTCAATGCCGAAGTCGATGCGGATACGGCCGAAGAGATCATGCAGACGATTGTGGAGGGCGTGGCCGCCCCGGCATTCACGCCCGATGCGGTCGAGGCGTTCCATAACTTCGATAAATTCAAACGCAACAAGGAAATCCGCATCGTCAAACTCCCGGACTTCTCGAACCTGCCCAAGTTTGTCGACGACGGCACCGGCGTGCTCGAAATGAAGGTGTTTGACGACGGCAGCGTGGTCCTCGCGACCCCGTACCTGTCGCGGGTGAAAGGCCCGGAGGATCTTGTCCCGGCCTACTGCGATCACGCGAAGAAGGGTCGGATCGACATCGAACGTACCCCTACCGAACGCGAGCTCGACGACCTGCTCTTCGCCTGGTACGTCAACATTCACGTGCGGTCGAACGGCTGCGTGATCGCCCGGAACGGCCAGACCCTCGCGGTCGGCACCGGCGAACAGGACCGTGTCGGCGCGGTCGAACAGGCCGTGATCAAGGTCGGAAACAAATACAAAGGGGCCGAGAGCATGGAGGGCGCGGTGATGTCCTCCGACGGCTTCTTTCCGTTCCGCGACGCGGTCGACGCGGCCACGAAGAAGGGCGTGACGGCCATCGTGCAGCCCGGCGGCAGCGTCAATGATTACGACGCGATCCAGGCCTGCAACGAGGTGAAGGCCGCCATGGTGTTCTCGATGGAGCGCTGTTTCTCCCACCATTGACGCGAAGGATCCACGGGGACCCTTGAGTTGACCGGGGCGCCTCCCGCGCGGGCAGGCGCCCCCGAATTCAGGGTAATCGCACTTAATGCGCCCCGCACAAACGAACCTCGTGAGACGGATTGTTTGTGACCCCTGATTCCGTCACCCCTGCGCACGCAGGGGTCCAGTGGGCGTGTGCCTGGAAGACAACGCACGCGGTATGCGCCCGCAAGCGTGCTGGATTCCTGCTTCCGCAGGAATAACGTTAAAAGGCGGCGTTTCCTCGTGCGCAGACGGGCCTGCTGGGTTCCTGTGCGACGCCCGCCCCCGTCACCCCTGGGCACGCAGGGGGCCAGATTGCCTGGATTCTCGTCGCAGGCCTTAAAGATCGTCACCCCTGGGCACGCAGGGGGCCAGATTGCCTGGATTCTTGTCGGAGGCCTTAAGGATCGTCACCCCTGCGAAAGCAGGGGTCCAGGGTCTTACTGGATTCCTGCTTTCGCAGGAAAGACAACAAACAATGCCGTTTCCTGCGGACATCTGCATTTTCTCTTGGCGGATCCGTTGACTTGGAGCAGGTAGAGAGCACCTGTTCTTCCTGCGAACGGATTGTTTCCGTCTGGTTCCTGGTGCGATTGCCCTGCCCCCGAATTGACTCGTCCCCCGCGTTAGATCAAAAATGGTGCCGTTTTTGCAGTTCCGGCCCACTCCACACAGGTGTGCGGGCTTCGCGCCCCCGCCTGTGGAGGCGCTTGTTCGCCGCCGGATGGCGGCACGACCCAAACCAGGAAGGAAAGAGTTCCATGCGACTGTCTGTTCTGTGCATGCTCGCCGGCGCCGTCGCGGCGGTGTTCCCGGCGTTCGCGGCCGACAACCCGATTCAAGGCAACTGGAAAGGCCGGTTTGAAGGCGGCGGCTGGGAAAACCGTACCCTGACCGCCCAGATCGTCGCCACCAGCAAGGTCAACTACCGCGTCCACCTGTACGTCGCCGATCTCAAACTGACCCTCGAGGGCCAGCGGGCCGGCGAGCAGGCCGCCACGGCGGAATTCAGCGGCCCGGCCGTCGTCGACACGGTTTCCTATACCGTGACCGCCACGGCCGAAAACGAGGCCCTGAGCGGCACGTTTGCCGCGGACGGCACGACCATCCCGTTCAAGATGAACAAGATCTACATCACCCCGCCGGCGCTGGGCGCCGCGCCCCCGGAAGGCGCGGCCGTTCTGTTCGACGGCACGAACGCCGAGGCGAACTGGGAACGCAGTCCGGCGCTGTGGTGTCTCGCGGGCGACGGCGCCATGGAAGTCTGCGCCAGCAACCTCGTCACGAAACAGGCGCACGGTTCCGGCCAGCTCCATATCGAATTCCTGTGTCCGCTCATGGCCGAGGCCACCGGCCAGGGCCGCGCCAACAGCGGCGTCTATGTGCAGGGCCGCTATGAAGTCCAGGTGCTGGACAGTTTCGGCGATGACCCGGCCGACAACCTGTGCGGCGGGATCTACAAGACCGCGACGCCTCAGATGTCCGCGTCGCTTCCTCCGGAAGAGTGGCAGACCTATGACATCACCTTCACCGCGCCCGCATTCGACGAGGCCGGCAACAAGGTCCAGAACGCGCGCATTACCGTCATCCACAACGGCAACGTCATTCACGACAACATCGAGCTTCCCGCGTGCACGCCGGGCGGCGTGAGCGACCAGGAAGCCGCCGAGGGCGTCCTGATGCTGCAGGATCACGGCAACCGCGTCCGCTACCGCAACATCTGGTTTCTACCGGCACAGGGCTGATCCCCGCGGGATTCGGGCCGGCAGCCGCGGGCTGTGCCGCGGGGCGCCTGAAAACGGAGGCATCCCGCGGCCGCGTCGTGCTATGCTCATGACGCGGCCTCGAACCGGATGAAGCGCCCGGCGGCTCGTCCAGCGGGAAGGATCAGTGCATCTTTCGTTCATCATACCGGCCTACAACGAAAGCCGCCGGATCGGCGATACGCTCGTGAAAGCCCGCGACTATTTTTCCCGGCAGGGCTACGACTACGAGGTCATCGTCGTTGACGACGGGAGCTCCGACGGCACGGCGGGGTTTGTGCGCCGCTCTTTCCCGGACGTGCACGTCATCGAGTACACGCCGAACCAGGGCAAGGGCCACGCGGTCCGGACGGGCATGCTCGCGGCGCAGGGCGATTTCCGCTACTTCTCCGATGCGGACGGCTCGACGCCCGTAGGCGAAATCGAAAAACTTCAGGCCCGCTTTGACGACGGGGCGGACGTCGTCATCGGGTCGCGCACCTTGCCGGACGCCGACGTGCAGGTGCGGCAGGCCCTGTACCGGCAGACCATGGGCCGCATCTTCAACGTTTTCGTTCAGCTTCTGGCCATCAAAGGGTTTCCCGACACCCAGTGCGGGTTCAAGGGGTTCAGCCGCGCCGCGGCCGCCGACATCTTTCCCCGGATGACCATCAAAGGCTTTGGTTTTGACGCCGAGCTGCTGTTCATCGCCCGGAAACACGGGTTCCGCATCGACCAGGTGGGGGTCACCTGGCTGAATTCGCCTACATCGAAGGTGAACGCCGTCAGCGATTCCGCGCGCATGCTTCGCGACCTGGTGCGGATACGCGTGCGCGCGATGCGGCGCCAGTACGACTGACGCCGGCTCCGGACCGGCCGGGCGCTATGGGGGCAACTGATCAGGAGGGGTAGAGTGAGTCGAATGTCATGCAGGGGGCCCCGCGCGATTCCTGTGGCCGTACGGCGGGTGGCCGCAGCGGTCTTGTCGGCCATCGTTCTGGGTGCGTGGCCCGCCGTTGCGCAGAGCGGCGCGCTCGAATGGTCGGAGCTGCCGCCGCTGCCGAACCCGGATGGCGTGGCCAGTCCGTTCGTCGGGGTGCATAACGATGCCCTGATAGTCGCGGGCGGGGCGAATTTCCCCAACGTGCCGCGCTGGGAAAGCGACAAGGTCTGGCACGCCGCCGTGTACGTTCTCGTCCGGGACAACGACGGCTACGCGTGGCTGACCGGCGAGCCGCTGCCCGAGCCGCGGGCATACGGCGCCGCCGTTTCGACGCCCGACGGCGTGCTCTGCATGGGCGGCAACAATGCCGGGGCCACGTTCGACGACGTGATGCTGCTCCAGTGGGATTCCGCCCGCGGGACCCTCACGCGCACCGCGTATCCGCCGCTGCCCAAACCCTGCGCCTTCGGGTGCGCCACCCTCGTGGCGAACCAGGTCTACCTCGCCGGCGGACAGAGCGGCCCGGGCCTGGAATCCGCCATGACCAATTTCTGGATGCTCGACCTGGCCCGGAAGGACGCGCCGGACGCGTTTCGCTGGGTTGAACTGCCTCCCTGGCCCGGCCCCGGCCGCGCGTACAACATCACCACCACCCAGCACGACGGATATCACGACGGCGTGTATGTCATCAGCGGCCGCCGCCAGGGCGAGGCCGGCGTCGAATTCCTCCGGGACACCTGGGAGTACCTCCCCGCGCTGGGCACGTGGCGCCAGCGCGCCGGCGCGCCCCGGGAACTCATGGCCGGCGCCGGCATCGGTTGGGGCCAGAGCCACATCTTCATCCTCAGCGGCGCCGACGGGGCCCTGTTCGACCAGGCTGACGCGCTCCAGGACGCCCATCCGGGGTTCCCGAAAGAAGCGTTTGCGTACCACACCATCACCGACACGTGGACGTCCGCCGGGACTTCGCCCGCCAACCAGGTCGCCACCGTGCCCGTGCGCTGGACCGTCGAGGGCCGGGACTGCGTCGTGGTGGCCAGCGGCGAAACGCGCCCGCGCGTGCGGACGCCGCAGGTGTGGGCGGTCCGTCCGGCGACCGTGACTCCCGCCTTCGGCGCCGCGAACTACACGGTCCTGTTCCTCTACCTCTTTGCCATGGTTGGCGTGGGCGCGTATTTCGCCCGGCGCAACAAGACCACCGACGACTATTTCCGCGGCGGCAAAAAGATGGCGTGGTGGGCGGCCGGGTGCTCCATTTTCGCCACCATGCTCAGTTCGGTGACGTATACGGGCATTCCCTCCAAGGCCTACGCGCAGGACTGGACCTACATGGTCGGGAACTTCATGATCGTCGCGGTCGCGCCGATCGCGATCTACGTGGCCCTGCCGTTTTTTCGGCAGATTGACGTCACCAGCGCGTACGAATACCTTGAGAAACGGTTCAACCGCGGCGTCCGCCTGTTCGGAAGCGCGAGCTTCAACCTGTTCCACATTTTCCGAATGGGCGTGGTCATGTCGCTGACCGGATACACCCTGGCGGTGGCGACGCCCCTCAGTCCCACGCAATCCGTCCTGCTGATGGGCGTTTTGAGCATCATCTACTGCACCATTGGCGGGGTTGAGGCCGTCATCTGGACCGATACCATCCAGACGTTCGTGCTCCTGGGCGGGGCTCTTCTGGCGCTGGTTATGCTGATTGCGGGCGCCGAGGGCGGTCTGACCGGATTCTTCGCCACCGGCGCCGCGCACGATAAATTCCATCTCATCAGTTGGGACTTCGCGCCCGACAGTTTCACCCGCATGGCCATCTGGGTCGTGGTGCTCGGCGCACTGGGCCAGAACATCAGTTCCTATACCGCCGACCAGGCGGTTGTGCAGCGCTACATGACCACGCCCACCACCCGGGAGGCCGCCCGCTCCATCTGGACCAACGCGATGCTGTCGCTGCTCTCGTCGTTCATCTTCTTCGGCATGGGGGCCGCGCTGTTCGCGTTTTACCGCGCCAATCCGGAAAAACTCGATCCCACCATCACCACCGACCAGATCTTTCCCGTATTCATCGCGCGCGAAATGCCCGCGGGCGTGGCGGGGTTGATCGTCGCGGGGGTGTTTGCCGCAGCCCAGTCGACGGTGTCCACGAGCATGAACTCGACGGCCACAACCATTGTCACCGATTTCCTGCGCCCGTTCAACGCCTGCCGCACCGAACAGGGCTACCTGCGCTGGGCACAGGGGCTGACGCTGCTGTTCGGCGTTCTCGGCACGCTGTTCGCGCTCCTGTTCATCGACCCGGATATCCGTTCCTTGTTCGACTCGTTCATCAAGGTGATCGGGCTCTTCATGGGGGTCCTGGGCGGCTTGTTCGCGCTGGGCGTGCTCACGCGGCGGGCCAACGGCGCGGGCGCGCTCGCCGGCGCGTTCACGGGAACCGTGGTCATGGTCATCCTGTGGCAATGGACGCCCGTCAACGGCTACCTGTACACCTTCTGCGGCATCGCCTCGTGTTTCATCGCGGGATACCTGGCCAGCCTGGTGCTGCCCGGCGACCAGCACGACATTGACCGCCTCACCATCGGCGCGTTGCGCAAGAACGGCTGAGGCGCGCCGGTCGACGGCCGCCCGCGCGTCGCCGGCGGTGAAGCGTCAGGAGAAGAGGGCTTCGACAAACTCGCGCGCGTGGAAGGGCTGGAGGTCGTCAACGCCTTCGCCCACGCCGATCAGCTTGATGGGCACGCCCAGTTCCTTCTGGATGGAGACCACAATGCCCCCTTTCGCGGTGCCGTCGAGCTTGGTCAATACCAGTCCGGTGACGCTGAGCGCCTCGGTAAAGATGCGGGCCTGCTGAAGGCCGTTCTGGCCGGTCGTGGCGTCGAGCACCAGGAGCACTTCGTGGGGCGCGCCGGGTATGCGCTTGCCCACCACGCGCTGGATCTTCTTCAATTCCTCCATGAGATTGACCTTGGTGTGCAACCGGCCGGCCGTGTCGATCAGGAGGCAGTCGATCCCGCGGGCCTGGGCCGCGTCCGCGGCGTCGTACGCGACCGCGGCCGGGTCGGCGCCGTCCTGGTGTTTGATGATCGGTACGCTGGCGCGCTCGCTCCAGATGGTGAGCTGTTCCACCGCCGCGGCGCGAAACGTGTCCGCCGCGCCAAGCATGACGGTCTTCCCGCGGCTCTTGAGATGCGAGGCAAGCTTCCCCGCCGTCGTGGTCTTGCCGGAACCGTTGACCCCCGCGATGAGTGTTACGTGCGGTCCGCCCGCGCCATCCCAGGACAAGGCATGGTCGCCGGGGGAAAGCAGGGCAACGAGGTCTTCCTTGAGGACTGCGAGCAGGTCTTCGGCGCTTTCGACACCGCTTCCGCGCGCCTTCTGACGCATGCTCTCGACGATTTCCAGGGCGGTGTCCACGCCGAAATCGGCTTCGATCAGCACCCCCTCGAGCTCATCAAAAAACGAGTCGTCCACCTTGCCGTGGGCCGCAAAAACCCGTTTTACGCTGTCGATAACGGTGCTGCGCGTCTTGCTGAGACGCTCGCGCAGACGCCCCAAAAAACCACGTTTGTCCTCGGTCATACCAGGGTCTTTCTTGCGTGTGGGTGAAGTGAATTCATCTATGGGATGTCAGAATGATACGGGGGTGATGGCGCCCGCGGCAAATTCTCCCCGGCTCGAATCCGTCAGGGGATGCGGTACGCCATGATCTCGTGACTGAGATCGCTGTTGTCGGGCTGGCCGACACAGCGGAACCCGCCGGTCTCGAGCGGCTGCGCAAAGCCGTGCGCGCTGGCATACCGGCCATTCGCATAGAGGCCCGCAAATCGGGAACTGGGGTAGCGGGTGGATTTCAGGTCGCCGATGCCCCGGATCTCCATGTCATTCAGTATCGCCACGAAAAACAGTCGCTCGTCCGATTCGACAACCAGGGCCGAGCCGACCACAAGGTCCTCGGGACGCGCGCCGGCGCGCAGGAAATACCTGCCCGCGTAGGCGTTGGGGGCCGAAGCGGACGCGCCGTCGGCCCGGCGGATCTCCTCGCTGGTTACCGGCTTCTGGCGCAGATCGTTGGCCATCGCATCCAGAAAATCCGAAATCGGACCGTCCCAGAAAACGCTGGGATCCACCCCCTCCGCGTACATGTCTTCCGCCATGGTGCGGGTCAGCCGCTCCTGCAGACGCTGCACATTCCCGGGCATCGCGGCCCAGACCAGCAGCAGCAGCGCGAACACCGTCAGCAGGCCCACCAAAACCCGCCGGCTGGTTTGCGCGGGGGTATCCTTATATTCACCGGCGCCCTCGCCCGTCATCCGGCGCGTGCGCTGGTCGCGCAGGTTGTTGCCGCAGGTCTTGCAGAACAACGTGCCTTCCGGGTTGACCGTGCCGCACTCTTCGCACACGGCATCCGCGTCGATCCGTTCGAAGGAAGGGTCGCCGCCGTACCTGTTGTCCGATCCGTGACTCACGAGGCATCACCCTTTCGTTCCAGGCGCAGGCATGCTGCTGTTCTCTGGCACCCGAAGACCGGATACCCCCCGCCGCGGCGTCACGCCGCAACGCGTATTGACGGCCTCTGTAATCACCCCGATCAGCGGCTGACCGCGTTCCAGCGTGTCCGCCGCTCAACTCCCGCCGCCTGATTTTCGCACAGATTCCTTATTTTGTCCAGTTATTCCATTGCGGGACACCACAACCAACACGCCAGCCGGCTTATACTTACGCCAATGCGTCCAGTCACCGGGACATGTTTCAGGCACCGATCCCGGCGATCTTCTGCAGGAAGAGATTGGCCACAGAGGGCTCCGAGATCGCAGTTCTTGGAACGCCGGACAAGAACGGGGACCTGATGCGGACTCTGTCGTCCCTACGGGACTCGATCTGGGAGCGACGCGAATCCCCGGGTTGAAACCCGGAGCTATTCTCTTTCGTCCCTTCGGGACTCAATTCGCACGCGGCGTGACTGGGTGTACCCGATGGGCCCAGAACGGGGACATGTTCCAAGCGCCGCCCCGGCGCGACAACGTGTCCCCGTTCGAATCAACCCCAACGGCCCAACCTCTAATGGGGTTGAACGAATCGGCATCCCTCGCCCAGAATCACGGGGTTCAAATCCACCCCCGGCCGCCTTCGGCGGCCACCCCCGCCAGCGGGGGACACAAGACGGGGCAAGAATACACCCTCGGCCACGTGTGCCTGTTCTTGCAGCCCCGACGGGGCGACCTGGGATAGCCGGGGACGGCTCTCGGTATGTTCCCTCTTGCAGCCCTGAAAGGGCGATCGGGAATAGCCCGGGCTTTAGCGCGGAGATCATCGGCGTGTCCTCAGCAAGTCCCGTCAGGGACGCAAGAAAATAGCCCCGGGTTTCAACCCGGGGTTCACGCAACCCCAAAAACCCCAAGTCCCGTAGGGACGGCAGAGCCGAAGATGCCGCCCGATAGATGAATTGTCAGACCGCGTACCATCATCACAAAACGCGTCAAGCCGGATAGTTCACGTTTCTCAAACGGCACGGGAGCGAATGTGAACCCGGATGCATCTGCGATATGGTACGGATTCTGTCGTCCCTACGGGACTCGATGGAAGGGCGACGTTGATCCCCGGGTTGAAACCCGGGGCTATTCTCTTTCGTCCCTTCGGGACTGAATTCGCCCCGGCGCGACAACGTGTCCCCGTTCGAACCGGAGGGCAGCCACGGGGGGCTGCCCCTACAAGGGGAAGCGGATGGGCAATCCCGAATGCGGCGACATTGTGTCCCCGTTCAGAGCCAGATGGAGATGATGGGCGTGTCGGGTGCGGGGAGAGGCATCAGCGGGGCCAGGGACGCGAGCGTGATGGCGTGCGGAAGCTGGGCAGCGGCGATGGTTTCGCCCTGCACTTCGAACATGAGGTCCCACGTTCCCGCGGACGACTTTTCGGGGCCGGCCCACTCGGCGAGACCGCGCACCGGTCCGGGCAGGAGCGCGCAGGCGGGATATGACGCCGCCGGGTCGTAGCGGAGGGGCGTCTCGGTCAGGGGGGCGGCGAGGGTCAGCAGGTTGCCGCCCGCCTGGCACGCAAGCTCGATGGTCGCGCGGTGGCATTTCGCGACGCTGACCAGGGGAAGTGACTGGCGCGGGAAGGCCGCGGGCGGCGAATGCAGTCCGGCGCCCCAGCCCAGGAGGAGCCGCAGCAACTGTACGCCGGACAGGTCTTCCGGGAGGAGGGTCTTTAACTCGGCCGGTTCCTCGAAATCCACGGGCCAGATCGTCTTCAGCACCGCGGCGCGCAAGGGCCACGAGCACGGGCATCCGTAGGCGGCGGTATCGAGGTCGGGGTCCAGTCCATCCGGGAGGGGAATGGCGGCCGACTCTTCGAGTTCCTGTGCCAGCAGCGCTTCGGCGTGTTTGAACTTTCCCGCGCCCAGCAGCGCCTGGATATGGGCGAGGGTGGCCGTGCGGGAGGCGGATTCCGAACAGGCGTCGCGCAGCCGCACCAGCACCGCGTCAATCTCGTCGTCATTCGGCGGGGGCAAGAGCTGGCGGACCGCGCCGGCCGGCCGGCATGCGAGGGCCATCTCGTGCGCGGCTTCGTGGAGGAGATCCTGCGTCAGGGCGAGCTGCGCGCGCCAGAGATGCGTGCGCCGTTCGTTGGGCCAGAAGGTTTCGACGTAGTCCATGCGCGACTCCAGACGCGCGAAGTCCGCGGCGGCGAAATCCTGCCGGGCGGCGGTTTCGTAGTGTCGGGGGTTGTGCGTGTCGGCGGGGTGCACGCCGCCGATGTTGGCGGCCACGAGAAGGGCGACGGGGATGAACGCGACGGCCCATTTCGCGGGGGGCGGCGCGAGTTGGCGTTGCGATTGCACGGCGCCCGCCGCGGTTCCGGCCAGGAATCCCCAGAGCAGACGGAACTCCAGGGGAAACAACACCGCAAAGGAGGCCAGCACCGCCAGGATCAGGGTGGTGCTTTCCGAAATCGTATGGCGCATGTCCCGCCACTGGAGCAGCGATTTGGCGAGGAGCCGCGCGAGCAGCCAGCCGCCCACAAGCGCGGCCAGGGCGGTTCCGGTCGATGCGACGTGGTCCGGCGGCCGCCAGAACCGGATGGCGCCCAGCGAGAGCGAGGCGAGGATGACCAGCGCCATCAGCAGCGGCGCGGCGGAGGCCAGCAGGCTTCGGCGCAGAAATCCGGTGGCGCTGTCGTTGCGCAGGAACCGCGACCATGCCGCGGCGAATCCCATGAAGAGCAGCAGCACGCATTCCACCACGGTGTGCCCGAACGGGGCCAGCAGGCCGGTTTCCAGTGAATAGGCGGAAGGCAGGGGGGCCAGCGCGGGCGCGGTGAACCGCATCAGGAAGAAGATGACCGAATACAGGGCGAGCAGCCCGATCGAAAACGCCAGCGCCGCCACCACGCTGCGCGCGAGCGCGGGTCCGGCCGAACGCGCGGCGGCCAGCCCGAGCAGAATGGCCATGGCGCCCTGCATCGGGACCAGCTTCGCCGGGGGCAACGCGAGCAGAAGCAGCGCGCACGCCGGCCACAACAATTCGAAACGCACCCCGAGCCAGTGCGACCGGGCATAATCGGCGATTTCCAGGGCAAGGATGGCCAGCGCGAGCAGCCAGGTCAAGCGGATGCGAAGGCCGGGCAGAAAGAGAAACGCGTCCCACGGCGCCGCGGCCGCGAACAGAACCAGCAGCCCCGCGCGCAGGCTGTCGCGCCGCGCATTCATTCCACGGTCTCCGTAGGGGCGGGCCGCGGGGTGTCTGGGGCCGTGGGCGCGCTCCACCAGTGCACGCACAGGGCCGCGAACGCAAAGAGCGCGAAGAGCAGCAACGCGACTCGCCGTTCGCGGCGCATGCGCTGGATGGCATCCATCATGGCTGACTTTCCCCGCGCGCCCGGTGCGCGCTCCCGCCCTTATCCTGTGGTGCGCGAAGTATAGCACAGGGGCGAACGGGCCGAGGGCGCATCCGGATCGCCGTTATTTACAGCATGCCTTCTTTCGAGAGGCGCATGAGTTCGGCGGGGTGGCGCGGTTCGCGCGCTTCGTACCCCGGCAGCGGTTTGATCTGCGTGTGGTAGGCGTCGAGGAAGCTCGACGCGAGCGGGTAATAGTCGTCTTCGAGTTCCGCCGGCGGCACAATCCAGTTCTTCGCGCCTACGACGGCTGGCGGGGCGTCGAGGTAGTCGAAGGCCAGCTGCGAGATGTTCGCCGCGATCGTGTGGAGATAACTGCCGCGCTCGCAGGCGTCGCTGCCGAGGATCAGTTTGCCGGTTTTCTTGACCGAGTTGTACAGGATCTCGTAATCAAACGGGACGAGGGTCTGGCCGTCGATCAGTTCGACCGAGATGCCGTAGTCGCGTTCGAGCCGTTGTGCGGCCTCGTAGGCGCGGTACAGCGTGGCGCCGAAGGTGAGGAGGGTCAGGTCCGAGCCTTCCTTCAGGACCTCGGGCACGCCCAGCGGCACGGTGTAGTATTCGGCCGGCACCCCGTCTTTGTGGAAGATCTCGGTGATGTCGTAGATGCGCTGGCTCTCGAAATACACCACAGGGTCGTTGCCGCGCAATGCCGCCGCCATAAGGCCCTTCGCGCTGTAGGGGGTCGCGGGGAAGCAGACCTTGAGCCCCGGCATATGGGCGCACAGGGCGGTCCAGTCCTGCGAATGCTGGGCGCCGTACTTGTTGCCGACGGATACGCGCAGTACGACCGGCATGCGGGAATACCCGCCCGACATCGCCGTCCATTTGGCGAGCTGGTTGAAGACCTCGTCGCCGGCGCGGCCCATAAAGTCGCAGTACATGAGTTCGACGACCGGCCGGCCGCCCTCGAGGGCGAACCCGACGGAGGTGCCCACGATGGCGCCTTCCGAGATCGGCGAATTGAACAGGCGGTGGTAGGGCAGGGCTTCGGTGAGGCCGCGGTATACCGCAAACGCGCCGCCCCAGTCGCGGTTTTCCTCCCCGTAGGCGACCACGCGCGAATCGTTGTAGAAATGGTGCGCGATCGCCTCGAAGATCGCGTCGCGCAGGCTTACGGCCTTGCTTTCCTTGAGCGTGGCGCCGTTTTCGTCGAGTCCCACGCGGGACTTCTTGGCGATCTGTTTGACGCGCGGGTTCTCGGCGAGCGGCATGAGGACATCGTCCGCGCGCTCGAGTCCGGGCAATTCCTGCTCGTCGACGTTGGTGAACATGATCTCGGCGAGCCCGGAATGGGGGGTGAGGGTCATGCGCGGCGACAGGCTGTCGTTGGTGGCCAGTTTGCAGGCTTTCGTGACCTTCTTGGTCACGTAGGCCTGGATGATGTCGAGGTCGGCCTGGGAGGCCACGCCGGCGTCGATGAGTTTGGCGCCGAATTCGGTGATGGGATCGACCGCGCGCCACAATTCGATCTCCTCACGCTCGCGGTACGACGACTGGTCGCTGGGCGAATGGCCGGTCTGCCGGTAGCACTGCACGTCGAGCAGCACGGGCCCGTCGCCCGCTTCGAGAATGGCCTTTTTGCGCGCATAGGCCTCGGCCACGGCGAGCGGATTGTTGCCGTCCACGGTTTCGGCGTGCATGTTGTCGGGATTGAGGGCCGCGCCCGCGCGGGAGAGGTATTCGAAGCCCATGGTTTCGCCGATGGGCTGGCCGCCCATGCCGTAGAAATTGTTCATGAAATTGAAGATGATGGGCAATCCGCCGCGGTGCTCGCCCTCCCACAGGGATTTGAACTGGGCCATCGAGGCGAATTGGAGGCCTTCCCAGACCGGGCCGCAGCCGATCGAGGCGTCGCCGATGTTGGCGACAACGATGCCGGGCTGGCGGCGTACGCGCTTGAAGAGGGCCGCGCCGGCCGCGATGTCGGCGCTGCCGCCGACGATGGCGTTGTTCGGAAACACGCCGAAGGGGATGAAGAAGGCGTGCATCGAGCCGCCCATGCCCCGGTTGAAGCCGTTGGCGCGGCCGAACACCTCGGAGAGCAGCCCGTAGAGCAGGAAATCAATGCCGATTTCCTCTTGTTCCTCGCTCGTGAATCCGGCCTTGGCTTTTCCGCCGCGTTTGCCGTTGAGGCGCAGGCCTTCCCAGTCCGGTTCGTGCGTTTCGACCACGTTGAGGATGGCGCCGCCGAAGTAATTCTCCATGATGTCGCGCAGTCCGCCGCCCTTGAGTTCGTGGATGGCGCGCAGGCTTTTGGCGATGATTTCGCCGTGGCTTCGGTGGCTGCCGTAGATGTGATCGGCGACCTTGAGGTGGTACGCCTCGCCAACGGCCGCGCCTTCCTGGCCGATCGAGAGGTGCGCGGGCCCCATATGCTTGTACTCGATGCCCTGGTAGGCCCCGAGCTTCTTGATGCTGTCGAGCATGTTTTCGAACTCGCGGATGATGCTCATGTCGCGGTAGATGCGCAGGCAGGCCGCGGGGGTGATGCCCGCATTGCTTTCGAGTTCTTCCGATACCGTTCTGTTATACGCATTCACGCGGATCGAACCCAGTTCGATCACGGTTTCTTTGCGCACTTCTTCGGGGACTACCATCAGCTTCTTCGTCATGGGTCTAAACCTTTGATTCGTAGGGGTTCCGTACGGGAGCAGCCAGTACAACACATCAACGGCCCAGCGGCCGGTCATTGTGAAGCGTCCAACCAAGTATACCCCAAACTATGGGGCGATTTCATGCCCGGTTCGCGTGCGCGGTCCGAACCAGGGGCGCTGCCCGGACAAGCGGTTCCTGCGCGGCCGGACTCAGGACTGCGGACAGTGTTCGCGGGGCCGGGATGCGCTGGCGTAGGCGGGAAACGTGAGTTTGAAACAGGCGCCGGGCCCATCCACGTCTTCGAGCGTGACGCAGCCCCGGTGTTTGTTCATGATGTCGCTGACCGCGGCCAGGCCGATGCCGGTGCCTTTATCGCCTTTGGTGCTGTAGAAGGCTTCGAAGATCCGCCCGCGATCCTCCTCCGGGATGCCCGGGCCGGTGTCGCGGACGGTCAGGCACACGGTGCCGCTGTCGACCCAGGTGCGCACGTGGATCTCGCGCGGCGTCTGCTGCGTTTCCATGGCCTGGCTGGCATTGATGAGCAGATTGAGCAGGGCCTGCCGCAACAGCACCAGATCGCCGTAGCACGCCGGAATGTCCGGGGCGAGGGACTTTTCGATGCGAATGCCCTGGCGCACCAGGACGGGCCTGGCCACGTCGAGGCACGACTCCACCACGTCGTTGAGCCCGAGCGTGGAAAAGGCGTTGGTCTGGTGGCGCAGAAACCCCATGGCTTTGCGGACCAGCGTATTGCAGTGTTCGGACTGCGAGCGGATGAGATTGAGGCGCCGTTCCAGCGCCGCCAGGCCCTCTTCCGGGGCGATGAGATCGACCTGGCTGCCGATCACCGAGAGGGGCGTCCCCAGATCGTGCAGAATCCCCGAGACAAAACGGCCCACGGATTCGAAGCGGTTGGCGTCCAGGGCCAGTTCCTGCAACCGGCGGCGCTCCTGGTCCTGCCGCCGCTGCTGCAGCGCCCGGTTCACGTGATCCAGGAGCACGTCGTTATCGAAGGGTTTCTCGAGATAGGCGAACGCCTTGTACGAAACCGCTTTCATGGCGGTTTCCAGCTCGCCGAATCCGGTCAGGATGATGACCTCGATCTCGGGCTGAAGCTCCTTGATCCACTTGAGCAGATCGACCCCGGTCAGTTTGGGCATGCGCAGATCGGTGATGACCACGTCCACCGGCTGGACCGCGAGGATTTCCTGCGCTTCGGGCACGTTGCATGCCAGCAGGACATCGTGGTCCTCTTTGAGCAACATGCGTAATGCCTGACGGGGCCCGTTTTCATCGTCGACAACTAAAATTGCACTACGTGTTCCAGCCTGCACTACAGCACCTCTATGCGTTTCCCCTCCGCGGCCCTTCCTCTCCCTCGGGAACCGGGTATGGATCATTCCCCATCGTCACCGAAATGCTCAGCGTTTCCCCCGAGAAACGATGAACCAGCCGTTTCACGGGGCGCAACCGCCGTGCCAACGTCAACAATTTACCCTAATCTGCTGAAAATGTAAAGGTTGTGAAATGGTAGCGGGGGCGGCGACGTGTACAAAAATGAACCATGCCGCCAAAAAACCGCCGGTTCTGTTCAAATTTGTGCGCCGTTACCGCTGAATTCTTGACCATAAAAGTATGCATAGAGGCGGGCGAAGCATGGGGAGTGTTGTTTCTTCTCATTGACGGTGAAGTTGTTTTTTGCATGGCCGGTGTGGTATCACAAGGACATGCGAGATGGACCGCGCGGAACGGAACGATTTTTTCCGGAGCCGCGCAACGAGAGGTCAGGGCGAACGATGCGCAAGCGCAACTTTATAACCGCGATGTGGTCGCCGGCCGGCACGCGTGCCGTCCGACTCGCGGTGCGCATTCACTGCGCAGGGGTTCGCCCTCGAAGGAGTCTCGTATAGCATAGGCCAGGGACAGAGAATCAAGAGACGCCGCAGGCGAACCCAAAACAGCCTGCGGCGTTTTTCTTTCTCAGGGTGTTTTTGCGCGGGCCTGGCTTCAGGACGCGCCAACCAGACGAGGAGGCAGCCAAGATGCGAACCCTACGACCGAGATTTCGCCATTGGCACACGATCGTGCCGGTATTCGGGGCTCACGACCCCACGTTCGATGACGTTGCGCACAAGAAGAGACCAAACAAGGGAGTGTGTAGTCATGTCCGGGTTCAATGCGGACTTCTGGGAGATTCCCACAAGTTCAAGGTACCTTGAAAATATCCCGTCGGAACGCAATCTGTGGTTTGAGACCGAGCAGGACCGCGAACGGCGTTATGCCCTGCAGGATTTCTTCCGGAGCGTCCTGCCGGCGATCAACAAGTTGATCGATACCCGTCTGACGGAGCGGCAACGGGCCATCCTGCGCCTGTATTATTTCAAAGGGATGACGCAGGTGGAGATTGCCGAGATGCTTGACCTGACGCAGTCCACCGTCAGCCGGCATCTGTTCGGCACGACGCGGGGCGGCAAGAAGGTGGGCGGCGCGATCGCGAAACTGCGCAAGACGCTCGAAAAGAACGGCTACCAGGACGTGTCGGTCGCGTTGAAGGCCCTCGAAGGCCGGATGTCGCAGGCGTCGTGACCCGCGGGCGGGCGATTCAGGGTTTCAGGGTCCGCCGAAGCGTTTCGAGCAGTGGCGGAACCGCCGTCATGGGGTCTTCCTCGCCTTCGTATTCCAGGGCGGCGTACCCCCGGTAATTGGCGTTCCGGAGGATGCCGGCGATCCGCTCGAAGTCGGCGTCCTCGACGCCCGTGCCGTCGGCCGTGCGAACCTGGATCTTGATCTGGACGGTCAGCGCCAGGTGCGCCACGGCGGCCATGTGGTCGTAGGGACGGTCGCGGAAGTTCCCGGTGTCCAGGTTGACGCCGAGCCATTCGTGGCCGACCGCGTCCACGATGCGCAACAGGGCTTCCGCGGTGTCCGTCAGGTAGCCGTGGTTCTCGATGCCCAGAAACACGCCGCGGGAACCGGCGTAATCGCAGCTCGCCTTCATGCCGTCCACCATCCAGGCGAAATCCTTCTCCGGGTCGTTCTTCTGCCCGGCGAAGATGCGGATGCACGGCACGCCCAGTTCCACCGCGTGGTCCACCCAGGTCCGGACGTGCTGGAGCTCCGCGTCGCGCGCTTCGCCCGGAGGCAGGCAGAAATTGTTCCGGATCGGCATCCCCGAGATGTCCAGCCCCAGACGAAACGCCCTGGCCTTCAGCGA
>JAAYAQ010000394.1 GCA_012719295.1 Candidatus Hydrogenedentota bacterium
CATGGGGCTGTTCCCGAAGACCGTGTGGTTGGAGCTGATCTCGGCCGCCGGCTTCGAGCCCCTCGCGGTCCCCTTTGAGCACAGCGCATACAGCGACGCCGGACGCGAGGTGTTTCTCGGGCTGCGGTCTGTCGCCGATGGAGAGGCATAACATGAACGAACCCTCGCCGCGCTTCTGCGCAAGCAGGAATCCAGTAGACCCCTGGCCCCCTGCTTTCGGGAGACGGGGCGGGGGTCACACACGACCCGTCTCACGAAGACCTTTTGTGCGGGGGCGCCGCCGGGGGCGTTGGCCGGCGCGCGGGTTATTCCCCGCCGGCTTTGATCAACCAGACCTCCGCGACCATGCAGCCGCGCCCTTCGACGAGGTTCCACTCGATCTCCAGCGTGCCGGAGCGCGTCTGGTCGCGCGGCAGGTAGTATTCAACCGGCCAGACGGGCTCGGGCTGAGGCACCGGGCCGTGAACGCAATACTCGTCGTTGAGCGTAAGCACCATGGTGGGCTTGAAGCGGCCGACATAGGTCACGCGGAGGTTGTACTGCGCTTCGGGATCCAGGCCTTCGTAACGCAGTTTGAGCGGGGTGCCGTACAGGGTGCTCATTTGGGACTGCCACGACATGCGCAGCTCCTGCCGCCCGCGGAAGGCCCCGGCCAGACGCGCCGCTTCCTCCTTGAACACCATGTTGTCGGCTTCCACCTGGCTCGTGGCGTCTTGGATGGCCGCCTGGTCGGCTTTGTAGTTCATAAAGGCCACGCGGGGCGTCCGGCAGGCGGAGGGGTCGTCCTCCCAGGAACGCTGGTAAACAACATGCGAGAACTCGCCTACCGCACCCAGGTTGTCGTAGAACCCGCCCGGGCCGGGATCGGTCCAATTCAGGATCTCGTCGATGGCTTCGAGCTGGGCCGCTTCCGAGTCCAGCACCTGGATCGTCTCGAAGCGCTGTTCCAGCCAGGGCCGGTCGTTCAGCGGCTGGTCGAGCCAGTCCAGCATGGCGCCGCGCTCGGGATTGCGCGCCAGATAGGGCGGCTCCACGCTCAACTGGTAGCCGATGCTCTTCAGCATGAGCGGCCCCAGCGCCTCGATGCTGCTGCGCAGTTCGGGCTCCGCGGGGGTATCGGCCTGGGCCAGCGCGGCGCGGGCCTGTTCAATGGCGGCGTTGACGCCCCGGGTGCGCGCCTGTGCAAGCGCCGCATGGGCCTCCTGTTCATAGCCGCGCTGGGCGCGCGTTTCCGCCTGCACGTTGGCATCGAAACGGGCGCGGAACAGATACATCTGGGCGCGCCAGTGCGTGTCGAATCCGGACACACGCGCGGCGATGCGCTCCCAGTGGTCGCGCGTGGCGGGAATGCCCTGGTTTTCCAGAATGGGGCCGTGCCAGTTTCGTTCCAGCATGCGCAGCCCCTGGGCAACTTCCGTGGCCAGGGTCCCGCCGAAGAACACGTTACCGTATTCTGCGAGGAACGCGTCGAGGTCGGTCTCGGGATCCCAGCCATAGGCGCTCCAGAGCATTTTGTTCAGGTCGTCATGCACCCCGTCCGAATAGGAGCCGAACCCGTCGCTCACGTCGCGGTAACGCAGGTAGATGTGACGCTGCATCTCCGGCATGGGCATGATCGGTTCCCGGCCGACGCTGTTGGCAAACGCGGGATCCCAATTCGGTACGGGATACTGGCAACGGAGGGTATGGGTGATGTCCGGATAGCTGCGGATCGGGAACCGTTTCGGGGTTCGCTCGCGCATCTCCTCCCAGGCCATCTTGACCCAGGGGCCGTAAACGAGACCGTGCAGCCATTGCGGGTCTTCCTTGCGCAGGTAGTCAAAGAAATAGTCGTTCTCTTCGAGGGTGAAGGTCTGATTGGAAACCCAGATTTTCGCGTTGGGGTGGTACTCGTGCAGGATGGGCGCGAGCTCTTCCAGAAAAGGCATCAGGTCCTTGGCGGGCGTATTGCCGTCGTCGCCGCCGGGCACAAACACGTGCGTGATCGACGGGTAGTCCTTAAACAACTGCCGGCGCTTTTCGAGGGCGATCGCCTTGCCTTCCGGCGTGGTGACGTCTTCCCCCGGCTCGGCCATCACCGGCGACCAGAGCCAGAGGTCGATGCCATAGGCTTGCGTCAGGGCTGAAAGCTTGACGTTCATCGCGCGCATGGGCTCGGCCATCACGGGCCCGTCCTTGGCCTGCGGATCGAGATTGGTGATCAACTCGATGCCATTGCTGCCAAACAGGATCAGATCCCGGATGTACTGTTCGTACGTCTCAATGGTCCACGCGTCGTACGTGTTCGCGGTGTGACGATACCCCAGTTGATGCGCCCGGTACGCCGCATCCGGCGCCGTCGCGATGGGGGCGGCCAGCTCCAGAGAAAGGGTCCCGGGACCCGCGTTGGCCAGGCGGATCAGACGCCCCGCGGCAAACAACGCCCCGCGTTCGTCGCGCCCCGCGAGCCGCACCCTGTTTCCGTCAACGGCGATCCCGTACGCCTCCGGTTTCTCCGGAACGTTCACGCCCGGCAGCGTCTGCGCGGTGCCAAGAAGAATCGCGGAACCGGTCTCCGGAGCCTCGGTCGCGATGGACAGGGTAAGTCCACTGCGTGCCGCCAGTTCCTCCTGCAACATCTCCGCCGCCTTGCTGACCACCCCTTCGGCCGGCAACGGCACAATAACCGCCCCGGACAAATCGAGCGCCCGGCACGGCACGGCCGCGATCAACACCGCACCCAACACCACCGCAAAACCAGCCAGACGGTCCTGCATCGCAGCTCTCCTCTTGGTCGTTCCCGGAAAACCACAGCCCTGCACGCATTTCGGACACATCATACTAAATTGCCCACCTCCCCCCAAACCGCCCATCCCGTCCACCGACCCGGCAACCAGGCGCTGCGTCCCCAGAACTCCCCCATCCTGTCAATCACGTAAATCTTGTCAAAAAACACCTCCCTCTTCCCAAATCGGCGCGTATGTGGCATACTGCATACGCACGAGCTAGGGGTCGGTGTAGATGCCGGATGCATCGGCGAAGGGCACCGGCCGGTTCAGGTCAGGCGGCCCGTGCGCTCCACAACGCCAGGCAGTCGGTATTACACGGCCAGTCGTCATGCTGTGCCATCCCTGAGAACCCGGCGGTCTTGAGCAAGGCCGTGAGATCATCGGCGGGCCAGGCCCGAGTGGTGTTTCGGTAGACTCGGGTTTCCATGCTTGCGGTCTCGGTAATCGTGAACGTCTGGACCGCCGCCTGTTGTCCGGGGAGCCACCGGTGTTCTGTCCGGCACCGATGCGGCCGGGCAGAGAACAGACCCGACTCCAGCTCTTGTTCCGAAGATCCGCCGCGTCCCAGGCATTCGACGGCTTCCGCGGTCTGGATTTCGACGATGAGCCGTCCGCACTTCGGGGCGAGGCATGCATGACACTTGCACAAGATCGCCAGGATTTCGGCCTCCGAAAACACATTCATCTCGCCAAACAAAATCATGGCCAGATCGAATGGTCCGCCGAAGGGTGCGTGGCGAATATCATCCGGGACAAACTGACACCGTGATTGGCAGGGACTGCATTTTCGGGCATATTCGATGGAGGCGGGACCGAAATCAATCCCACGGCACCGGTGACCCAGGGTGGCCAGGCGATGCGAATACAACCCGGGACCGCAGCCCAGATCGAGGATATCCGACATTTCTTCCCGAAGCAGATTTCGATGGATCCAGGCAACCTGCCTGTCTATCCACACACAGCGTCGACTGGCCAGGTCATGGTCCTGCGACAGATGCTCCGCCAGCATTCGTTCGCTGAAGTCCGGATCATTCCAGGGGATTTTGTAGGCGCCGCTCCACAGCGCGTCATCTCCCGTACGCATCGTCCCGTCCTCCCGGGAATCTTGTGAATTCAGGGGGCAACATACTAAATTATCCCCATCGGAGAAAGCCGTCGCCGGTCTGTCAAGAATATATTTTAGTATTGTGTCCCCGAAATTAGGAGGGCTCATGCGCAAGGGAATGGTGGTGATGTGGGTTGTGATGGGCGCGGGGTGCGGTGTGGCCTCGGCGGGCGAGGTGCGTCCGGTGCTTGATCTCGACGGGCCGTGGGAGTTCCGGCTGGATCCGGCCAGTGTAGGCGAGGCGGAAGGCTGGTGCGGGGAGTCGGTCTCGTTTCCGGATTCCATCCGGGTGCCGGGCGCGTGGGATGCCCAGGGGTTTGGCG
>JAAYAQ010000063.1 GCA_012719295.1 Candidatus Hydrogenedentota bacterium
GAAAACAACGCGGTGCATTGGCGAACCAATGGTCGTCGGCGGTGACGCAGGGGGTCGAGCGGGCCGCCAGCCGGGCCATGCTGCATGCGGTGGGCTTTTCGGAGGCCGATTTCCGGAAGTCGCAGGTGGGGATTGCCTCGACCTGGAGCCAGGTGACTCCCTGCAACATGCACATCGACGTGCTGGCGCGGGAGGCCGCGCTCGGCGTTGACCGGGCCGGGGGCAAAGCGGTGGTCTTTAACACCATAACCATCTCGGACGGGATCTCGATGGGCACCGAGGGCATGAAATACTCGCTGGTGTCGCGCGAGGTGATAGCGGACTCGATCGAGACGGTCGCGGGATGCCAGGCCTTCGACGGACTGGTCGCCATCGGCGGCTGCGACAAGAACATGCCCGGCTGCATGATGGCGATCGCGCGCCTGAACCGGCCCGCGGTATTTGTCTACGGCGGCACCATCCTGCCCGGCGTGCACAAGGGCAGGGACGTGGACATCGTGTCGGTGTTTGAGGCCGTTGGCCGGCATGCCAAAGGAGAGATCGGCGACCGTGAACTGCGGGCCATCGAGGCGTGCGCCATTCCGGGTCCGGGCGCCTGCGGCGGCATGTACACGGCGAATACCATGGCGTCGGCCATCGAGGCCCTGGGCATGAGCCTGCCCAACAGTTCCGCCCAGGCCGCGATTTCCAGTGAGAAGGCGGAGGACTGCCGCCGCGCGGGCGCGGCCGTCATGGCCATGCTCGAAACCGGGTTGCGGCCGCGCGACATCTTGACCCGGCACGCCTTCGAAAACGCCATCACGGTCGTGATGGCGCTGGGCGGCTCGACCAACGCCGTGCTCCACCTCCTCGCGATGGCGCACACCGCCGGGGTCAATCTGGCCCTGGACGATTTCACCCGCATCGGCAAACGGACGCCCGTCCTGGCCGATCTCAAACCGAGCGGAACGCACGTCATGGCGGACCTGGTCAAGATCGGCGGGGTAACGCCGCTGATGCGCGATCTGCTGAAAGCGAAACTGCTGCACGGCGATTGCATGACGGTCACCGGGCGGACGCTTGCCCAGAACCTGCGCGGGACGAAATCCTACCCGAAGAAGCAGACGGTCATACGGCCCTTCTCGGATCCGGTCAAGCCAACGGGCCACCTGGTGATATTGCGCGGCAACCTGGCGCCGGGAGGTGCGGTCGCGAAAATCTCGGGGAAGGAAGGCACCCGCTTCACCGGCACGGCGCGGGTGTTCGGTTCGGAAGAAGAGGCGCTCAAACGGATCCTCGACGGCACGGTCAGGAAAGGCGACGTCATCGTGATCCGGTACGAAGGCCCGAAGGGCGGGCCCGGCATGCGCGAAATGCTCTCCCCCACCTCGGCCGTCATGGGCAAGGGGCTGGGAAACGAGGTCGCGCTCATTACCGATGGACGGTTCAGCGGCGGCTCCCATGGGTTCGTGGTGGGACACATCACCCCCGAAGCCCAGGCGGGCGGCCCCATCGCGATTGTGAAAAACGGCGATCCCATTACCATCGACGCCGACAGACGCACCCTCACCCTGGGCGTGCCGAAGAGGGAAATCGATGCGCGCCTGAAGGCCTGGAACGCGCCCAAACCACGGTACACGCGCGGCGTGCTGGCGAAGTATGCCAGCCTTGTGAATTCCGCGTCGGAAGGCGCGGTCACGGACGCCGCGCTCAAACTCCCCTGAAACCGGGCGCGCGCACCTACTCCGGCCGGGGCGTTTCCAGGTAGCAGACGAGCCGCTGTTGCTGCGTGTCCGCGTGCAGCTTGACCAGCCGCCCGCTCGCGAGTTGCGCCACGTCGATGACCCGCACGATCGAATCGAACTCCGTGGCGTCGGGAAGCAGGCGGGTGAGGGCGCTCGGGGTGCGCTCGAAAAACCGCTCGCTGAGGAAATTCCCCTTGTGGCCGGGCAGCAGCGCCATGTAGAGCATGTCCATCTCGACAAGTTCACTGAAGAAATGCGTGCCAAACGAGCAATCGGGCACGAGATCCTCGCGCATGGCCACGATCTCGCACAGAACGGAAACGGAATTGATTTCCGAGAAGTGCACGGGGATCCCCAGCGACGGCGTCGTGGTGCCCCAGCGGCCCGGACCCAGCAGCATGGTGATGGGCGGGTTGTCGCTCTGTTCGTTGATGTGATTCAGGCGGCCGATGAGGCGCGCCACCGCATACCGCTCCTTGACGGGCATGTGGCCGTACACCGACGGCACGACGTAGATGATCCGGTCGAGCGCGTCCAGCCGGCTGTGGCCGATCACCGGACCGTGTACGGCCAGGAGCAGGTCGGCGGGATCGATCTTGGCCGCCGGGCCCACGACCCGCACGTCGCCCTTGACCTGCAGCGGGCGGCACTGCACGAGGTTCAGCTTGTAGTCGTCGTCCGAAACAAAATTCGCCGTAAACTCGACATCGACCGGCGTCTCGTAGGCGGTTTCGAGCGTAGCCAGCATCTCGCGCATGTCCTCGACAAACGAGGTCTTCTTCAGGAGCCCATCGAACGTCAACACGTTGGGCGCGACGGCCCGCAGACCCCGTTCGCGGGCAAGACGTTCGACGCGCAGGTCGCGCGACGCGAACAGGTGGATGGGCACGTCGCGCGCTTCTTCGCAGATCTCGCTGAAATCGGTGGTCGTGAGGGTGTTGTTCTGCAGGTCGATCGCATCCACCTTGTGCTGCGAATGGCGGGTGAGGTCCTCGGATTCGGCCCCGGGCCGTTTGCCCGGCGCATTCAGCGCGACCAGACGCGTGTAATCGTCGTCGGACCGGTCCACCGCGCGGGTGCCCAGGCCGAACACCAGCCGGAGCATGCCCGCCTGGGGATCGATGCCCGGGTCCCAGACAAAGGGGTTGAATGAATACCCCACGCCCGCAAGATGCGGGAAATGAAACGGCCCGTGTTGCGCGCCGGATACGCGCTGGACCAGGAGCGCCATCTGCTCGTCGCGGTGCAGCAGGTTGAACCGGGCGCGGTAGGTCAGGGCGGGCTTGCTCATCGTGCTCGCATACACGGTCTTGACCGCCGCCAGGAACTGTTCCAGCCGTTCCGCGCGCGAACCCTGATTGGCGCAGAACACACTGTCGTATTTCCCCGCGAACGAATTGCCGAAATTGTCTTCGAGCAGGCTGCTGGACCGCACAATGATGGGCGACTGGCCGAAATAGTCGAGCATGTCGCCGAACCGTTTTTCGATGTATTCGGGAAACGTGCCTTCGAGGATGCGCTGGCGCGCTTCCTCGGCGCCCTCGAGGTACTCCTTGGATTTGAGCTGCCGTTTGCGGATCTTCCAGCATCCGTTGCGCACCAGGAACGTGTAGAACACGTCCGAGGGGATGAAAAAGGAATCGTGCACTTCGAGGCGGTCCTGCCACCGGGGATCCGCCCGCTCGAGGATGGCGCGGGCCAGGAGCATGCCGACGGATTTCCCGCCAATGAGTCCCGTGCCCAGCAGGCGCCGGCCGATCGCCACCATGTGCTCGAGGTCGAAGTATTTCGCGGCGAGCCCGAGCACCCGTTCATCGCGCGAAATCGCCATCCGGAGCAGCCGCTCGAACATGGCCTGGACGGCCTCCGGAGAGGCCGCGCCCGCACGGAGCTGGTCCAGCAGCGCCTCGGCTTGAACGAACGTGCGGGTCCACACGCCCAGATGGTATTGCGAGAGGCCGAGCGCGGACCGCGGGCTCGCGGTGAGGATCTCGGAAATTGTATGGCTTTCGGAGACCGCGCGGACGGTCTCGCCGTCGAGCTCGTGGAGCAGGAACATCGTGGGGGAGCTTCGGCCGTCGACTTTCAGGGGGTGCACGTAGAGCTTGTCGTTCTTACGATACACCTCGAGGAGGAGCTGGGTGGTCTGCGTAATCGGGTTGATCGCGAACGACGAGTGAAACCGCCGCAGCAGGGCGAAATAGGCCACCGTGTTCAGTTCGTACAGGTAGGGGCAGGTCAACAGAAAGAAGTTGCCGACCATCTGGTCGCAGTACCAGTCCGCCGTGAGGTCCGACAAGCTGTCGAATACGTGGTACGCCCCCGGACCCGCGAGTTCCACCGCGTGGTGAATGCCGTCGAGAAACGTCTCGAACCCGGCCTGGGGATCGAGGTGGACGACCTCGACGCCTTTGTACGGCTGAAGCAGGGGTTCGTGGCGCGCAAACCGGAAGTACAGGATCCGCCGGCCCTGTTCGAGCGCGGTCTCGACGAACGGCTTCACCAGTTTCGCGTAGTCGGCGATGGACTCGACCTCCCACACGATATTGTCGCCCGGGCGGATCCCGCAGAGCACCCGGTCCAGATCGGGAATGCCGGTGCTGAACATGCCATCCATGGGCGTCATGTCGGTTCTTCCGGGGCCTCTTCCGGGATGCCGGCGTCGTCGTCATAGACCGGGCTTTCGTCGTCGGGGGCGCCGATCAGCCCCAGGCGGCGGTCGATCTGGCCGTGGCTGCCCCGGCGAAACAGGCCGCGCACCTCCTGCGGAAAGAGTTCGAGCAGCCGCTTCCAGATGTAGTACGTCAACGCCCGTCGTGCCGGTTTGGGCAGCTCGTGGTAAACCACGCCCAGGGTATACACCGTCTGGCCGTCGCGTACGGTCTCCTTCAGGCGCACCACGCGCGCACTGACCTGATGGGGCAACTCGTCCGGCAGATGCAGACGGAAGGTGACCACATCGCCGGGCTCGAAATGCCCGGCCGTGAAGAGGAGTGCGCCCTCGGCGCTGACATCCACCACCAGTGCCTGGAACGCGCGGCGGTCGTCAAGCCGCGACACCTTCGTGCGGGTGTGCAACGGAACGCGCCACGTGCGCCGGCGATCAAACCGCTTCACGCTGGCCGTCCGCATGAGCAGCAAGACGTCATCGCCGGGGCGCGGCGCCGTGACCACATGCGTGTGATAACAGTACGTCCCCTCCAGCGTGGGAATCTCGAGCGACACGCCCAGGTTCCTGGTGGGCAAGGACCCTTCCGGCGCCGTCACGGCTACCGTGTCGTTGCACACCTCCAGAATCGTTACCGGTCTGCGTTCTTCCCGGTAGCGGACGAAAGCCGATTTACCCTTGATCAACGGTGAGGCCACACGCGCTTCCTCGATGTCTCCACCTGCAACGTCCGGATCGTATCACATGCCCCGTGCCGCCCGCGAAATCGCCGCCCGGGCCCGGCCCGCGCCGCCCGGGCCGCCCACATCTTCGCGACATGAAGTGGATCGAGCAACGGCCGCCCGATGCAGGCGGTGCTTCGGGAACGGGGTCATGAAGGACCCGTCACCGTTGCGCGGCGTCCCCGCCGTCGAAATCCATCCGGAACCGTTCGCCGAGGTAGGTACGGCGGGCCACGGGGTTTTCGGCGATTTCGCGGGGCGTGCCCGCCACGCTGATGCTGCCTTCGCTGATGATGTAGGCGCGATCGGTGATTTCCAGGGTTTCACGGACGTTGTGGTCGGTGATCAGCACGCCGATGCCGTTTCTCTTGAGCTGGGCGACGGTTTCCTGGAGGTCGGCCACGGCGATCGGGTCGATGCCCGCGAACGGTTCGTCGAGCAGAAACACCCTGGGACTGGTGACCAGCGCCCGGCAGATCTCGGTGCGGCGGCGTTCCCCGCCCGACAACGTGTACGCGGGGCTGTCCGCCACGTGCGCAATCCCCATTTCGTCCAGGAGGGCGTCGGCGCGCAATTCGCGCTCGGCCGCGGACAACGGCAGGTATTCCATGATGGCGAGGAGGTTCTGGCGCACGGTAAGTTTGCGAAACACCGACGCTTCCTGGGGGAGATAGGCCATGCCCTCGCGCGCCCGGCGGTACATCGGCAGCCTGGTGACGTCGCGGTCCTGAAAATAGATGCCTCCGTTATCCGGCCGCAAGAGGCCTACGATCATGCGAAACGTCGTCGTCTTGCCCGCCCCGTTGGGACCCAGCAACCCCACGATTTCGCCGGGATGCAGTTCGATGCTGACATCGCGCACCACCACCCGGCGCTTGAACTGTTTCACAAGCCCCTCGGTGCGCAACAAGGCATGATTCGTATCGGACACGCGAACTTCCTTCCGGCCCGGGCTATGGGGTAACTTTCCGGGCGACAAACTGCGGAAACGCCGTTTCGAACAGGCCGCGATTCAGCTTGATCAGGTCCGGCCCGGACGCCGGTTTGGCATTGACCAGCGCCTGCACGGGTTCGGGCAGCGCGGTGCCTTCCCAGGCGGCCGCGTCATAGAAATCCTTCCTCTGGAGCACCTTGTTGAGCTGTCCGACGAAGTCTTTTCTCATGCCGGCGGTCAACTGGGCGTCGGCCGCCATGGCATTGAACTGGGCCCGGGCTTCTTCCGGCAGCAGGGAAACAAGCCGTTTGCCGGGAGACGCCGCGCCGGCGGCGGCCTGCGCCTTGATGGCGGGGATAATGCCCTGCCAGTCCGTCACGTCGGCCACGGTAAGCAACATGGGATCCTGGGCTTCGCTCTCGCCACCCAGGTTCTCCAGCGAGATGGTGTCGGTCGTGACCATGTCGTCCATCTCAATGGAGCCGTCCCCCAGATGGTAGATGAAACGTGATGCCGAGATGCCCTGGAACGCCTCGGAGTTGATGTTCACCTTCTCCGTGAAGATCAGGGTGTCGGCGGTCATGTCCAGCAGGGCGGTCTGGGACGAAATGGTGCCGATCTCGCCGTCCACGCTGACATTTCCTTTGAGGTCGACCTTCTGGGGCTGTTCGCCCGGCTGCCACTCGAACACGATCTCGCTGGCCTGAATGTCGAGGGGTTTTTCGTCCGGGTTCCTGGAGAACAGGGTCAGGGCGACGCCCCCCTGCATGTGCCAGCGGCCTTCCGTGATCTTGACCTTGGGCGCCCTGGTGATGCTCATGCGATCGAACTTCATCTCGCCCGCCCCCGCGCCCGCCGCTACGCTCAATGCGAGCGCGAATGCCCACATCCGCTTCTTCATGGTTCGGTTCTCCCTGCCAGCGTCACGTCGCCCGTGAGATTATCAAGTAACAGCGCGCCTTCATCCGGATGAAACTCCAGATTCTCCGCGCCCAGTTCCGCTCCTTCGTCCAGGATCCGCACCGGTTTCTCCGTCCGGGCCACCCGTTCTTCGTCGAGCCAGACAAGGTCTGCCATCTCGACCCGCATGGTGCCCCGTTCGAGAACGACCGCGCCCTCCATGGTAGCCGTTTTCGCCTGCTGGTCAAAGCGGCCCCGTTCCGCGCGAATCGTCGTCACGTCGTTGTCTCGGCCGTGAATCTCCGCTTCAACCTGTTCGAGAAGGGCTTCCCCCTCGACCGTGATCGATACGGCAGGCGTGCGCATCACGAACGAGGGCCGTTGCTCGACGCCGCCCTGGCCTGCCCGGTAAAAGAAAAACTCGGTCAGCCGCGCCGCCGCGGGCGGGGGAGGCTGAGCGCCGTCCGGCGCGTCCGGAGCGCCGGGCACGGGCACATCGCTCGGCGCCGGTTGCCGGTCGCAGGCCGGTAGAACCGCCCCCGCGGCGCACAGCAGGACCATGGCCCAGACCCGCTTCATGCGGCGCCTTTTCGGTTTTTCAGAAACACGGCCCGAAGCCCCTTCAGCGTCAAGTGCGGGTCCACCCGATCGATCCGCGTGGCGATGCCCGCCACAAGTTCCGCGAATCCGCCGGTGGCCAGGACGAACGGCGTGTCGCCCATTTCCCCGGCTATACGGAGGATGAGACCGTCCACCAGATCGGCATAGCCGTATGTGAGTCCGGAGCGAATGTGATCAATGGTGTTCTTCCCGATGACGGTGGCCGGCTTCACGATCTCGACGCTGGGAAGTTTGGCGCATTTTTCGAACAAGGCATCGGCCGCGGTCTTGATGCCGGGCACGATGATGCCGCCGCGGTATTCCCCCCGTGCGGTGATCGCGTCAAATGTGGTCGCCGTGCCGAAATCGATCACGATAAAGGGGCCGGCGTACTCTTCCAGCGCGCCGACGGCATTCACGATGCGGTCAGCGCCGACCTCCTTGGGGTTGTCGACCTGGATCACGAGGCCGGTCTTGACCCCCGGCTCGACGAAAACCAGTTCCGCCTCGAAATGGTTCGCGCACAAGTCCATCAGGGCGCCGTTCAGGGACGGGACCACGCTGGACACGCAGCACCCGTTGACCGTCTCCGGTTCGAGGCCCTCGCCCTGCAGCAGCATGTTCAGAAAGACGCGCAACTCGTCGCTCGTACGGTAATTGCCCGTGATGCTGCGCCAGTGAGCCCGCAACTCGGGCCCCTCGTACAGCCCGATGGCGGTGATCGTGTTTCCCACGTCCATCACGAGCAGCATGATTCGTCCTCCATCCACTCGAGGCGCTCGCCAAACAGAACCCGGCGCACGCCCGCGGGCGTATCGAGCACCAGACCGCCGAGGCCGTCGATCGCGGTCACAAAGCCCTCGACGCCGCGGTACCGGACGCGCCGGCCCTCCATGTCGCAGGCCGCCGCCCATTCCCGCCGGACCACTTCGCCTTGTCCCGCCCGCAGCGCACAGACCCGGTCGTCCAGCGCGGTCAGCACGCGCTCGAGCACGTCGCCCCGTTCCGGAGCGCGCCCCGTAGCCGCCAGAACGGACGTCGCGCTGGCGCGCAGTTCGGGCGGGAAATCCTCGGGGAGGTGGCGGACGTTGATCCCGATGCCCACCACGGTGGTCCCGGCCCGGCGCTCAACCAAAATACCACAGATCTTACGCGATTCGGCCAGGAGATCGTTCGGCCACTTGAGGGTGAGCGCACAAAACGGCCGGAGCCCGTCCCGCACCGCCAGGGGCGCGGCGAACTCGAGCCCGTCCGCGCCGCACGTGAACGCCACGCTGAACCACAGCCCGAGGCCCGGAGGGCTGTGCCAGGCCCGCCCATGCCGGCCGCGGCCCTCCGTCTGGTGTTCCGCCACAACCACCGTGCCGTCGCGGCCGCTGTTGAACGCCCGCGAACTGGTGGAATCCACCGATTCGAACACGAGGATGCGCGAGCCGACCACCCGGGTGTGCAACGGCCGCGAAAAGAGCAGCTCCATGGGAGGAGACTCAAACATTCTCGATGAGCAACGACAGGTCCACCGAGGGCGCGGAATGCGTCAGTGCCCCGACGGAAATGTAGTGCACGCCCGTCTCGGCGATGGCGCGTACGCGCTCGAGGGTGACGTTGCCGCTGGCCTCGAGAATGACTTTGTGCTTCGCCGTCAGCTTGACGGCCCTGGCCATCTCTTCCAGGCTCATGTTGTCAAGCAGGATCGAGTCCGCGCCCGCCTCGAGAGCCTCCTTCAGTTCCGTCAGGTTGGTCACTTCAATGCCCACCTTCATCAGGTGATGCGTGCCGCGAATGGCCTTCTCGACCGCCGCGCGGACGCTGCCCGCGGCGACAATATGGTTCTCCTTGATGAGCACGCCGTCAAACAGGGCGAACCGGTGGTTGGTCCCTCCGCCATGCATCACGGCCTGTTTTTCCAGGGCCCGCATGAGGGGCGTGGTCTTGCGGGTGTCGCAGATCCGGGCGTCCAGCCCCTTCACCGCCTCCACGTATTGGCGGGTGACCGTCGCGACGCCCGACAGATGCTGCACGAAATTGAGCGCCAGACGCTCGCCGGTCAGCACCGCGGCCGTATTCGCCTCGAACCCGGCCACCCGGTCTCCGGTCACAAACGCAGCCCCGTCTTCCAGGGCTTCCCAGTGCCGGACGCGCGCTGTCAACAGGTCGAACACCGCTCGAAACACTTCGATGCCACTCAAAATGCCCGTCTGTTTGGCAACCAACCGCACCCGGCACCGCGCATCTTTGGACACCGTCGACTTTGTCGTGATATCGCCCTGGCCGACGTCTTCCGCAAGCGCCTCGCGCATTAATCTGCGAAATCCCAGCATTATGCTTCCTTTCAGGTGGATTAGCGGGGGATCTTAGCACGAATTCCGTCTCAAATGCGACGAAAACTCGCGTTGCGGGTTGCGACGCCGCCGGACCCCGCTCCGGCCACCGTCTCCGGCCCCGGTTTCCGGGCGCGTTTGCGCGTTCCTGTTCATGGCTCCGGCCCGGCCATGCTATACTCCCGCGCAGTATGCAATTACTGCTCTATATCCTCGGAATCGGCCTCGGGGTGTTTTTGCTGGTCAAGTCGGCGGACTGGTTTACGGACGCCGCGGTCAGCATCGCCTACCGCCTGAATGTGCCGGACATCATCATCGGCGCCACGCTGGTAAGCCTCGCCACGACGCTCCCCGAATTTGCCGTGTCCGTCACCGCGGCGATGAACCGGCAGGTGGAAATGGCCGTGGGCAATGCCGTGGGCTCGACCATCGTCAATATCGGCCTGATTCTGGGCCTGTGCATTGTCCTGTCGCCGATGGGGGTGGGGCGCAAGGGGTTCCTGCGCAGCAGCCTTGGCCTGTTTTTCGTGTGCTTGATTTTCACCTGCATGGGCTACGCCTTTCCCGAGGGCACGCGCTGGGCGGGTGTCGTGATGCTCGTTTGTCTCGCCGTGTATCTCGCCGCGAACATCCGTTCGGCGATGCCGGTGCGGAAACCGGACGCCCCGCGAACGCAAGATGCCGGAGAACCGGCCCGCGAAGCCCTTCTGGAGGAACTGGCCTCGGAAACCTCCGTGGATGGCGCCCAGCGTGTGGAGCTCGCGACCGGTCTGACCACGGGCCGGATCATTGCCTATTTCATCCTGGGCTCGGTGGGCGTCATCGCGGGCAGCAAACTGGTCGTGTACTGCGCCGAACACCTGGCGCTCGCGGCGGGAATCTCGAAGCAGGTGATCGCGTTGACCCTGGTGGCGCTGGGCACGTCCACCCCCGAACTGGTCATCAGCCTTACGGCGATCATCAAGAGGCAGCGGGGCCTCTCGATTGGCAACATCATCGGGGCGAACATCCTGAATCTGGCGTGGGTGCTCGGGGTGAGTTCCCTGATCATGGTGGTCCCGTTTGATGCGCAAAACCTGCATTTCGACATCCCGGTGATGCTGCTCATGACCGTGCTGCTGTTCGTGTTCGGGTTCACGGGAAAGAAGCTCAACCGGTGGGAAGGGCTCGTGCTGCTGGCCGTGTACGCCGCCTACCTGGCGGTTCTGTTCACCGTATACCGCGCCCCCGCCGTGGTCTAGCGCCCGGCGTCCCCCCCGGAGACGGTGCGCCACATCGAGAAAACGAGTCCGTTTCCCTCGCCGCGGAACGAGGCTTCTGTTTCAGCCGCCGTAGCCGGCGGGATGCGCCTGATGCCAGCGCCAGGCGTCGTTCACCACGACTTCGATGTCCCGCTTCAGCGGCTGCCAGCCGAGCACGTCGCGGGCCTTTGCCGACGAGGCCACCAGCCGATCCGCGTCGCCCGGCCTCCGGGCCGCGAAC
>JAAYAQ010000395.1 GCA_012719295.1 Candidatus Hydrogenedentota bacterium
GAAAGCACGTAGTTGCGCAAATCGCAAAACTCGCCCGCGTTCCCGTTGCCGTTGGCCTGCATGAACACGCCCCGCGCGTGATTGTCCCTGAAAAACCGCAGGTTGGGCCCAATCACGCTGAGATTCGGGAACGGCAAATCGTAGTACGAGAAATTCGTGTTGTAATTCCACACCCATACATTGTCGCAGATGGCTTTCCAGGCGCGCACGTCTTCGCAGAATTCCCGGTTTTTGGGACAGCCGGGATCGTCGATCGGATGGAGTTCGCAGCACTCAATGCTGCACAACTGAATCTGCACGTTCTTGCGCGGCACGATGGTCTTGGGCGCTTTGCGCGTATACCAATAGGCCAACGTCCCGATCTTGACGTTGGGATACCGGCTTTCCACGCGCTCAGCCACGGCATTGACCAGGGCCAGGTTTGCCCCCATGGGTGTGCCTTCGCGCTGGTTGATCGCCTCACACTCGGGGCAGCGGCAATAGGCGTCATTATCATTCTGGCTGACCGCGATGTTCTCCAGGTCCGGATTGGCCTCGAGATCGGCCAACACACCCTGTGTGATGATATCGATGACGTCCGGATTGGTTACGCACGGTTCGGTGGAAGGGGTGGGCAGGGTGCATTTCCGCTCGCCGTCGATGAACGCAAAGTACTCCGGATGGGTCGCGCCGTATTTCTCGGTGGTGATCCAGCGTGCGTAGCTGTGCCCGATGAGCGTCTGCCGGGTTATCCCGCCAAGTTTCTCGTCCTGCGTGACGGTGTTGATGCGCATGCGCGCCGCGAACTCCGGACGGTCGGAATTTTCCTTGTAATAGCTCCAGCGGAATGAAAACGGGGGCGTATACGAGAAGTCCACCTCCCCGAGCGGCGGCACCTGGCTCACGGCGGGGAAATGGGTCTGGTCTGCCGTCAGAAAACGCACGCCGCAATACCGTTCAAAGAACTCATAGACGCCATACAACGTTCCGCGCGGCCGGCCGCCCGCTACCACAACGTTTTCGCCGAGAACGCGGATGCGCAGCGATTCCTCGCCCATGCCGTCTGCATCAAAGCCCGATGGGCCGGCGGCGGCCGCGGCCCCGGCCCCGATAAAAATGTTTTTCGATCGGGCGGGAACCTCGCCGGTAATCGGCAGCGCCACCCCGGTCAACTGGCGGAACAGCGACTGGAATTCCTCCGCAGCGTAACGCTCGCTCGCCGTGGCGTCGCCGGCCACTACGATGGACCAGTCGTTCATCGTCTCGATCCTGATTTCCCCGGCAGCTGAAGATTGAATGGCGGAAACTGCCACCAGCAGTATGACAGGCATTCGTCGCAACACGTTGCTACCCTCCCGCGTGTGTTTCCCGGAGATCCTACTCCAAACCATCCGGCCGAAAGAAACTTCCTCTTTTCCCGGACCGGCGTGTCAGCGGCGCCTGCCCCTCGATTCGGATGGCCTTCCATGCTCGAAAAGGCCGTGCCGTCTCGAGTAGAGTATCCGTGGATTGCGGCGGAAGGAGGTCTCGATGGGCGTAACCGTGCTGCTGTTCCTGACCGGCCTGCTGCTCCTGTGGGGCGGGTCAGAGTTCATCACCCGAAACATCGGCCTGCTGGCGTGCGCCCTGGGCGTCAAGGAACTGGTCATTACCGTCCTTGGCGTCAGCGTGCTTTCCAGTCTGCCGGAACTCACCATCTCGGGATTCGCCATACTGCGCGGCGATGACTCCATCTCGATCGGCAACGTCATCGGCTCGAACTTCGTCACGCTCACGTTCGTGACCGCCGTGTGCGCCCTCTTGCGCCCCATCGACATCCATGAAGAAGTGCAGCAACGGGAGTCCAGCTGGATGATCCTCTCCAGCGCCTTTGTGCTCGTGCTTTCCCTGGACGGGCGCCTGTCCCGCTCCGAAGGCTTGCTCCTGATGCTCGTCTATATTCCTTACGTGCTGAGCGTGCTCAAGACCGCCCGCGTTGAAGATACCCGCGAACACGCCACGCGCGCCCCGGCGCCCAGAGCCAAGGCGGCCGTGTTCGCGGCCCTGGGCATCTTCATCGTCATCGCCGGCTCGAAGATCGCCCTGGACTCGGGCGCCTCGCTGGGCGCGGCCCTCGGCATCCCCCCGCTGGCCATGGGCGTATTGCTGTTTGCGTTCGGGACCAGCCTGCCGGAACTCACGATCAGTCTGTCCGCCACGTTCAAACACAAGTCGGACGTCACGATCGGGGAGGTTTACGCCTCCAACATTTTCACGCAGCTCGTCGTGTTGGGGATCTGCTGCGTCATCCGGCCCATGACAGTCGAACCCGCGCTGATCTCCTTTGCCATGCCGTTCCTGATTCTCGCGGCGGTCGTGATTCAGGTCTTTGTCACGACGGGACTCAAGATCAACCGTATCGAGGCGCTGGGCATGCTCGGCTTCTACGTCCTCTTTGCGATAAGCCAGTTCCGGCCCTTGCCCTCGCTTGAGAGCCTCCTGGGCTTCTGATGTCCCGGTGCACC
>JAAYAQ010000396.1 GCA_012719295.1 Candidatus Hydrogenedentota bacterium
ACCATTCTGGCCAAGCCCCGGTTTTCGGCGTCATGCGGGCGCCTGTTTTGCGCTTTTCCGTCGATGAATGGTATAGTGCCCTGTTTCCCCGATTGTTGGCCGTGCGCGGGGGCGGTGCGGCGCGGACGGCAAAACGGGCAGGAAACACAACCCCAGGAGGAGGTACTCATGATGCGTTTCGGTGTTGCGGCGGAGTGTATAACGAAAGCGCTGGCGCTTGTGCTGGTATGTTGCGTGGCTTCGTGCGTTCAAGAGAAGCCCGCCCCGGCGCCGGTTGCGCCCGATGCGCAGGGGGCGCCGGTTGAAACGTCCGCGGCACCGGCGGCGCCGGCAGCGGCCGACTGGTCGCAGGCGCGGGTGTATGTCGCGGCGGGGAATGCCCAGTTGGGGAAAGCCGCGGAGATGCTTCAGCAGGAGGTCGCGAAGCGCAGTGGTGTCGAGCTCGCCGTAAGCGATGGTCCGGCATCCGGGGAGGGTCCGGCGATCGTGTTGGGCACGGCGGCGGCGCTGCCGGCGTCGTTTTCGTTGCCGGCGGGCGTGACCGTGCCGGACAAGGCGGACGGGTACGCGGCGCATCTCGACGGCGGCACGTTGTATCTGGTTGGCCATGATGAGCGCGGCGCCCTGTATGCGGTGGGCCAGTTCATTCGTTCGGCGAACCTGGCGAAGGGACGCATCGCGCTTCCGGAGAGTCTGTCGATCTCGACGGCGCCGGTGTATGCGATGCGGGGCCACCAGCTCGGCTACCGCAAAACGGCGAACAGCTACGATGCGTGGACCGTGGAAACGTACGAGCAGTATGTGCGGGATTGCATCATTTTCGGCGCGAACGCGGTGGAGGTGATCCCGAGTTTTAATGAAGAAGAGGACCAGAGTCCGGTGATGCCGGTGCCTCAGGAGCAGATGAACCGGAAGATCTCGGGGATGTTGGCGCCGTATGGCATCGATGTGTGGCTGTTCCTCGAACTGGCGGAGGACGTGCGGAACCCGGAAGAGTACCGGCAGGCGCTGGAAGCGCGGGACGCGATGTTCGCGCAGTATCCGGCGATCGATCATGTGATGGTGCCGGGCGGCGACCCGGGAGACACGGAACCGCAGGACCTGATGCCGTGGCTGGCGGAGATGGTCCAGGTGTTGCGGAAACACTTCCCGGAGGCGGGTCTCTGGGTGTCAAACCAGGGCTTCACCGATGAGCAGAACGAGGTCTTTTTCGGGTACCTTCAGGAACAGCAGCCCGAATGGCTTACGGGCGTGATTCTTGGACCGTGGACGCAGATCACGTTGAAGGAAATGCGGGAGCGGACGCCGGAGCGTTATCCCATTCGCCGGTACCCGGATATCACGCACAGTGTGCGGTGCCAGTATCCGGTTCCGGACTGGGACCGGGCGTTCTCCCAGTTGATGAACCGCGAATGTCCGAACCCGCGGCCGCTGGGCACGTCGCACATCCACAACCTGTTTGCGCCGCTGGCGGCCGGGTTTGTGTCGTATTCGGATGGCTGCCACGACGATCTGAACAAGATGATCTGGACGGCGCTGGCGTGGAATCCGGACGCGGACGTGAAGGAAATCGTGCGGGAATACGGCCGGGCGTTTTTCGGCGATGCGTACGCGGATGACGTCGCGGAAGGCTTGTACATGCTGGAAGCGAACTACGTCGGGTCGGCGCTGGAAAACGAGGGCATTGACGCGACGCTGGCGCACTGGCAGGCGCTGGAAGATCGCGCGGGGGCCGATCTGGCGGGGAACTGGCGTTTTCAGCTGCATCTGTTGCGGGCGATCTGCGACAGCTACATTCGTGCGCGCCTGATCGCGGAGACCGCGGAAGAGCAGGAAATCTACGCCGCGCTGGAAGGGATTCGCGGCGCCGGCGTGGCGGAGGCCGCGGCCGCGCTGCATGCAAAACTGAGCCAGACGCCGCCGCCCGCGGTGCGTCCGGAGCTGCGAAAACGCATCGACGAACTCGGCATGGCGTTGCACGAGAGCATCGGGATGCAGCTGTCGGTGCTGGCGCCGTATTTCGCGTTGAATCCGGAACGCGGGGCGATCCTGGACGGGATCGACCTGCCGCTAAACAACAGGCTCTGGATCCTGAGCCAGCTCACGAAGATTCAAACGCTGGCCACCGAAGACGACCAGAACGCGCTGATCGACCGCATGCTGACCTGGGAAGAGCCGAAACCGGGCGCCTTGTACGACGACCTGGGATGCGCATGGAAGCAACCCCACCTGGTGAAACAGGCGACGTGGGAGACGGATCCGGGCTTTGTCGAGGGGCCGCAGTGCGAACACTCGCGAGGCCAGAACAACACGACCCGGGAGTTCACCCAAGACCGGCTGTCGTGGCTGGATCAGGCGCAGACGCTGTTCCGCGCGCCGCTCAAGATGCACTATGAGGGGCTGGACGCGTCGAAGACGTATACGCTGCGTGTGACGTACGCGGGCCGGTTCAACGCGACGATGCGGCTGGTCGCGGACGTCACGCACGAGGTGCATGGTCCCACGCCGCGGCCCGAGCCGTGCTGGCCGATGGATTTCACGCTGCCGCAGGAATTGACGGCGGACGGTGTGCTGGATCTCGAATGGCAGCGCATCACGGGCCGCGGATGTCAGGTCGCGGAGGTATGGCTGATCCCGGAGTGAGCCCGGCGTTTTGTTGAACGAGATCGTGCTGGCGGCGAAGACGGCTTCGCCGCCTTTTTTTTGGTGCGATGCGACGGACCGGCACGCGTTATCTTGTAGCGCAGGCGCCTCGCCTGTTTTTTTTGTCTTCTTGTGGACGCAGTGGACATGGTGGACATGGTGGACGGCTCCGCCCGAGCGACCTTGTTGTCCTGAACGCCGGGGATGCAGCCTGCGTCGCCGAAGTCGTCCGCGTTTCTCGGCCGACACCGCATGCGTCGAAGCCGAATCGACGCGGGCGAAGCCCGTGGATCGGGCGCGGCCA
>JAAYAQ010000397.1 GCA_012719295.1 Candidatus Hydrogenedentota bacterium
CGCCGCGCTGTTTGGCGATCTGGTGGCCCAGGGCGAAGAAGGCATCGAGGGGATCCCAGATTTCGAAGAGCACGAGCTGAATGTCCACATCGCGCCACGCCATAAGATCGAGGGCGTAGCTGCCCGTCAGGTGGACCTGTCCGTACCCGTGGAGCGTGGGCGCGAGGCCCGAGCGCTCCAGCAGCAGGCCGGCTTCCAGGCGGAGCAATTCGGCGCATTTTTCCGGATCGTATGCCATCCACTCTTCCCTCAGGTCCGGGGGGCTGCTCGCCCTTATTCGTGCTCCAGTATAAACGATCGCGAGACCGAACGGTGCGCTCCATTTTCGTTGACTTCAACCGTGATGACGGGCTGGTTGTCCGGCATGAACCAGGCCTGGCAGAAATAGCCGCTGTCGCGGACGGGCACGGGTTTGCCGTTGATCGTCACGGCGGCGCCGGGGGCGACCAGTCCGCGCACGCCGATGTTTCGCGGTCCCGCGGGCACAAAGGTGTTTTCGGGCGGCGAGGTCTGGACCACCAGCAGCGGGGCTTCGGCGAGGGCTTCGATCTCGTACGCGAGCAGGCGGCGGGTCTCCATCAGCACCTGGGGGTCGCGCGTGTGGTCGTAGAACGACTGCACCACCCGGCGGCACAGTTCGAGGGAGCGCTGGCGCGGATCGAGCCAGTGGGCGTCGGCGCCCACGCGCTCCTTGAGTTGCCGCAGGCCGTCTTCAAGCAGCCAGAGGTACTCGAAATCCTGCAATCCGTCGCGCATGGTGCTGAACCGGAGCGAGCCGAGGTATTTGGTTTCGCCAGGGTAGACCACGGCGCGGTCGCCGAGCGGCAGACCGTGGCTGATGGCCTCCTGCGTGTAGGGGTCGTCGCCGTAGAAATGGTTGAGGCCCCAGTGCAGGAACCCGTCGAGGTCATAGAGGTAATTGATCCAGAACAACGCGCGCCCTTTCAGGAGCGACTGGTCGAGAAAGCGGTTTGGATAGCGTCCGACCGGGTGGCAGCAGGTGTAATACCAGAGTTCCTTGCCCTCGCGCTGCACTTCCTGAAAGCTGGGATACCACAGGTTGAGGTGGCTCAGTTTGGGCACGTAGATGTCGAGGTCGCCGAAAAACTCGGCTTCCACCGCCTCGATCACCCGGACGCTCGGCGCGAGCTGATGCACCTGGCTGACCACGGCCGCGTACGACTGTTCGTGATGGATGAACGGTTCGTCGGAGATATTGACCGCGATGCGGCCCTGCCACTGGCGCTGTTGTATCACGGCCTCGAGGGCTGGCAGGCGGTTCATGGCCGCGGCAACCGGTTCGATGCGGCCCGCGGGATCGGTGTGGTTTCCGGTGCGCGTTCCCACGGCGTGCAGATGAATCTGCCGGATGCCGTGCTCGAACGCCGTAGCGGCGTACCGTTCGAGCCGCGACGTGTCGTAGCTCACCTTGCCGTCGGCGCCCGGGACCTCCTGTATCAGTTCGTTCAGAGACGACTGGATGTCGGTTTGGCGATGGGCCGCGAGAAACGCGCAGCATTCCCCCAGAAACTGATAGTACGCGTCGGAATAGGGTTCAAACCGCCCGTCAAACCCCAGCCCCGGAAACCGCCACCAGTTCACGACCGAGAGGTGCCGTTCGTCCGGCACGGCGAAGTTCCAGACATGCAGGGCGACCGCCAACTGGGCGGTCTCGCCGTCCGTGGTGACCGTCAGCGTCCCGTCGTAGTGTCCGGGCGCGGCGTCGGCCGGAATGGCCGCCTCGAGCCACACCGCCTGGGTTTCACCGGCCTGGAGCGGGATGGTTGCGGCCTCCCAGAAGGGGTCCGGGATGCTGTTGGGCGCTGTGGCAACGAGTTCGTCGCCCGGGATCCCGGTGGTATTGCGATCGATGGCGATATACCGTTCCCACTGGAGGGTTACGGCGCTGGCGGGAATCACGGCGCCGGTTTTGCGGTGGACGAGGTCCGAGATCGATGCCCGGGCGGCCGCCACATCCGCGGCGGGGCGCACGGCCGCCTGCGCGCTGGCCGTTTCGTTGCGGGCGCCTTCGATAATCAGCGGGCCGGGCCCTTCGGAGGGCGGAACGGCGTCGCGCAAGACCTTGGCCAGCGGCGGGGGCGCCCACACGCTGAGGGCCGTCGGCTCGGCCGCATAAATGCCCAGACTGACGGCCACGGAAAGGGCCAGGAACAGGTGCGTTTTCATGGGTAGCCTCTCCTTCTCGCCATGGATAGTCCCCGCGCGGGCTCAGCGGACCGCGCTGAGGCAGGAATCGCGCAACCGGGGTCAGCATATCCCCGTCGGGCGGCAGGCGCAACTGGAGCGAGGCCCCCGTATCCCGGGGACCGGGCCTCCGCGAACCCATACCGGGGGAAGGGTTCGTCCGGGGGTAAATTGACTGGCCCCGGCGATGAATGCTAAAGTGAGTGTTACGCTGTTTTGGCGCAGATTTTGAGTTTGCCCGCGCTAGACGGGAAGTTAGCGGTGTCCTGCACTCGCAATCCG
>JAAYAQ010000064.1 GCA_012719295.1 Candidatus Hydrogenedentota bacterium
CGTTTCATGATTTGCTGGGCCGTGATAGACATAACATGGCCTCCTTTCGGTGTATATCGCATTATACACCAAAGGCCCCCAATTCGCCACCCCTCATCAAAACACTCGTTTATGACGCAGGCCCGCCCGGCGCCCTTGAATTCCCCGGGGTAAAATCACTAAAGTAATGGGTTGTGTGCCCCGATTGTCGGGGGCGTGTCGATGGTAATCACCGGTTGAGGGTCATTCGCATGGATAAGACGACAGCATCCCAGAAGTTTCAACAGTCGGTGCGGCTGTTTTCGCAGAAACGCTATGTGGAAGCGCTGATCCTGCTTGACGAACTGAATGCCGCGTTCCCGAAACAGAAACAGGTTCTGTACGGACGGGCCCAGTGCCTGGCGGAACTGCAGCGCCACGCGGAGGCCATCGCCGTGTGCGATCAAGCCATCGAGTGGTTTGACGATGCCAACGCGAAGAAACTGAAGGCCCGGATTCAGCGGGATAATTTCCACACGATCGAGGGTCCCACGGACCTGGCGACCCTGCTGGGGGCCTCCGCGCCTCCTGCGGGCGGGGGAACCGGCCTGCCCAACCTGTCCGGTCTGCTGGACCTTCCGCCGATGCCGGAGCCTGCCGCGGCGGGCTACCGGCCCGCGCGGTCGTCCAGGAGACGGTTTTACACCCTGCTGGCCTGCGCGGCCGGGCTGCTGGTGGTTCTGGCGCTCGGGTTTCCGGTGCTGGCCTCGATGCGGCAGGAAGAGAAGTCCGCGGCGCAGCCGGCCGCACTCGCCGCGGCCGGGGATGCCGGCGCGGCGGCGGAACCCCAGGCGGCGCCGGCCGAGCCGCGCGGCTGCGAGCGCCCGGAGACCATCGGGGGGTCCGGCACGGCCGAGACCATCGGCGAGGGCGAAGACACGATGACCCTGCTCCGGATCCAGGGGAACCGGTACGAATTGGGCTACTGGTACGGGAAGCTTCTCGCGGACCAGATCGCCGAGACCTGGAAGCTGGTGCAGGCCATGGCCGAGCGGGAAGGCATTCCCATGCAGATGGTGGATGCCGCTGCCGCGACCCTGTGGCAGGAGAAGAATTTCGACATGGGCCCCTGGAGCACCGAGGTGCAGGGCATTGCGGACGGCTGCGCCGATGCGGGCCATCCCGAACTCACGTTCAGCGTGCTCAAGCGGATCGCGGCCATTCCCGACCTGTCCGAGTATAACTGCAGCCTGTTTGTCGCGTGGGGGGCCGCCACGCTCAATGGCGAGACCTACCAGATGCGCAACCTGGACTGGTCGATGGACACCGGGTTCCAGAACTATCCCGTCGTGGCGGTGTACAGTCCGGAAGACGGCGTGAAACATGCTGTCGTCGGGTTTGCGGGCGTGATCGGGGTGTCGGTGGGCGGCATGAACGTCGAGGGTCTCGCGGTCAGCGAAATCATGGGCCATTTCTGCGACCAGGAGACCCTGGAAGGCATTCCGTTCCCGTTCCTGCTGCGCGATGTGCTGTATTTTGACACCGACCTGCAATCGGCCCTGGCGCGCATGAAATCGGCGACGCGGACCAATCAGTACCATTACGCGCTTGCGGACCCCGACGCGCCGGACCCGAAAGGGCGGCTGCTGTTTACCAGCAACACGCGGTTTGACGAGTACACCGACAACCAGTCCGTCAAGCCGCATCCGTGCGCCGATGTGAAGCCGTTCCACGAGTCGATGGACGATGTCGTGTACTGGAAGAACCACAACGGGCGCGACAACGATGTGCTGTACGATGCCATCCTGGAACGGTACGGCCAGATCGACGCGGAGAAAGCCATCGAGATCGCCAAGGCCGCCTGCGTGGACGGCACCCTGGTCAGCATCATCTACCACAACAGCGGCAACGACATGTGGGTTGCGTTCGCGGAAGGCCTGACCCCCGGTCCGCGCCAAACCTATGTGCACGTGAAACTCGACGATTGATCCCGCAGCGGCGGTCTGGCTGTTGAGATGACGCTTGAAATCCATTCGGGCGTGCGCCATGCTGCTCCATCGGCTGTGTACGCCATCATGATGCCAGGGCCCGGGGCATGACCCCGGCACGATCCGCGCCTGCCGGTGCGCGCTCGCGTCTCGAAGGAGGAACCAGAATGAAGCAAGGCAATACACGCAGGGAAATGACCCGGAGAACGTTTCTGGCCAGCACGGCGGCGCTGTCGGCCGCGTCGTGCGCGACCGTGCCGCACGTCGTGACGGGGGCCGCCGCCGCCAAGACCCCGGCGAACGAGCGGCTGAATCTCGGCGCCGTCGGCTTCGGCGGCATGGGCGCGGGCAACATCCGGAACCTGTCCGGCGAACAGTTTATTGCGCTGTGCGATGTCGACACCGAATACGCGAAACCCATTTTTGAGGCGTTCCCGGATGCCCGCCGGTACGCGGACTACCGTGAGATGCTGGCCGCCGAGAGCGACCTGGACGGCGTGGTCATCGCGACGCCGGACCACACGCACGCGGTGATCGCCATGGCGGCGATCAAGGCGGGCAAACACGTGTTCTGCCAGAAACCGCTTGCGCACGACGTGCACGAATGCCGGATGCTGGCCCAGGCGGCCGCCGAGGCGGGGGTGGTCACCCAGATGGGCATCCAGGGGCATGCGGGCAACGGCACACGCACGGTCGTGGAATGCATCCAGGCCGGCGTTATCGGCGAGGTGCGCGAAGTGCACGCGTTCTGTACGGATTCGTACTATCCCTGGGGGCATGAAAGCTGGAGCCCGAAGGAAGGCCGGGTGCCCGAGGAGACCGTGCCCGTGCCCGATACGCTGAACTGGGATCTCTGGCTCGGCCCGGCGGCGGCGCGGCCCTACCATCCCTGCTATCATCCCCGCGCGTGGCGCGCGTTCCAGGCGTTTGGCTCGGGCTGGATGGCGGACCGCGGCGCGCACAGCCTCGATTCGGTCAAGTGGGCGCTGAATCTCGGCCACCCCAGCCGGATCAGCGCCACCTCCACGGGCACGACGGACGAGATGCATCCCGTGGCCGCGGTGGTAACCTTCGAGTTCCCCAAACGCGGGAAGCTGCCGCCCGCGACCGTCACGTGGTATACGGGCCTGCACGTTCCGCGTCCGGCGGGGGTGCCGGCGGGCGAACAGATCGGCGATGCGACCGGCGGCGTGCTGTACATTGGCAGCGAAGGCATAATGACCTGCGACACCTACGGGGAACGGCCCCGCCTGCTCCCGGCGGCGCGTATGGAGAAGTTCAAGGCGCCCGAACCGTCCATTCCGCGCGTTGAAGGCGAGAGCATCGAGGGCGACTGGGTTCGCGCGATCCGCAATGGAACCCAGGCGTGCGCGGACTTCTCCTATTCGGGACCGCTCACGGAGATCTGCGCGCTGGGCAACATCGCCAAACGCTTCGAAGACACGCCCATCGAGTGGGATGGCGACGCCATGACGGTGACGAATCTTCCCGACGCGAACGCGTACGTCCGCACAGCGTATCGCGAGGGGTGGTCGCTGTAGCCTCGTGAGGCGCGGGCCTCGTGCCCGGGCCGAACCAGGCCGCGGATTTCCCCCGTGGGCAGGTGAGCTGGATCCCTGCGGTGTTGATCGCGGGGACGGGGCCGTCCGCTGTGTCCACGCGGTCCGCCGCGCGCGCCGGGCCGGGCATTGCGCGGTCTGCTTGACTTGGGCCGCGAAAATACGCTAAGCTACTGTGCTTTCTGCGCAATAGCTCGAAATACAGAGTTCTACTCGACGGGAGAGTGCCGCCTGTTCCATGCTTTTACCCGGCATGGAGGCGGGTGCATTTTTACGGAAACGCGGGTAACGAAGGGCAAAACCGAAAAGGACAATCATGGGCAGGTACACGGGACCAAAACACAAGCTGTGTCGTCGGTTGGGATCTTGCGTGTGGGGCGATCCGAAATGCCCCTCCACCAAACGCCCGTATGCGCCGGGCCAACACGGTCCGACCTTGCGGCGCAAGGCCACGGTATACGGACAGCAATTGTTGGACAAGCAGCGGATCCAGACCCATTACGGGCTGCTCGAGAAACAGATGCGGCGCGCCTTCGAAAAGGCCCAGCGCATGGGCGGCGTCACGGGCAGCAACCTGATGGTGCTTCTTGAATCGCGTCTGGACGCGGTGGTGTACCGCTTCGGATTCGCCCGGACCGTGCAGCAGGCCCGCCAGATTGTCACGCACGGCCACATTCTTGTGGACGGCCAGAAGTGCAACATGCCCGGGTTCCAGGTGAAGCCCGGCATGACCGTCAGCGTGAGGGAAAAGAGCCGCAAGGTGCCCGCGCTCGCGGAGGGGGCGGCGAATCCGCCCGCGGCGATTCCCGAGTATCTCGAGCGGGCCACCGATTCGTTCGAGGGCAAGATGATTGCGGCGCCGAACATCGAGACCATCCCGTTCAAGCCGGATACCGCCGGGATCATCGGGTTCTACTCGCGCTGAGTCGTTGTGGTGTGTTTTCCGGGCGGGCCGCGCCTGCGGCTCGCCCGTTGTATTTGCCTTACCCGCGAACCGCCCGGCCGGTCGCGGCATCGCTTGAACCATGGCGCTGTCATTCCCCACATTACAGGCGGTTGAACACGCGGCGCGCGCTCTGGGCGACCGGCCCGGCAGGCGCGTGGAGATCGTCGGGCCATGGAGTTCGGGCAAGACCCTCCTCGCGGTGCAATTGGCGCGGGCGCGCGGGGTCCCGCTGCTGATTGCGGCCCCGGGCCGCGCCGACGCCGACGCCATCCACGAAGACCTCTGCAGTTTCCTGCCTGAAGAACAGTGCCTCCTGTTTCCCGCCTGGGAAGTCCTGCCGACGGACGCCATGGAACCTGCCGACGACATCGTGGCCGAGCGCATGAACGTGCTGATGCGGCTGTCGGAAGCGCTGGAACAGGGCGCGCCGGTGGCGTGCGTGGCGCCGGTGCAGTCGCTGCTGCAGCGGGTGGCGCGGCGCACCCGTCTCCAGGAACAGAGCCTGACGCTGCGCGTGGGCGACGAGCAGGCCATCGACGCCCTGTTGCTGAAACTCATCGAGCTCGGCTACGAGCGGGAACTGATGGTCGAGCGCCGGGGGCAGATGAGTCTCCGGGGCGGCATTTTCGACATCTTCCCCATCGCCAGCGAGCTTCCGCTGCGGATCGAGTTCTTCGGCGACGAAATCGAGTCGATTCGCCGTTTTGAACCCGAGACCCAGCGCAGCGTTGGCCGCGCCGACCGCGTCCGGATCCTGCCCCGGTCTGAAAAGCGCATGCTTCAACAGGGGGCCGAAGGACTGGGACTGGGCACGCTCTTCGATTACCTGCCGGATTCGGCCCTGATCGCCCTCGATGAACCTGCCCGGCTCGCAGAGGAAGCCGAAACCCTCTCCGGCACGCATGCGGACAGCCCCTATTTCGTCCCGTGGGAAGCGCTTGAGAAGGCCCTCGATGCCTTTTCGTGCGTGAGCCTGGCGCAGGTGGCGCTGGGCGGCGCGGGGACCGCGCCCCGGATTGCCGCGCCGATGCGTTCCATCACGGGCTGGGAGCGGGATCGCCAGGCCTTCTGGGACCAGCTTACGCGCTGGGACGCCGACGGCTACCGCGTCCGCATCTTCTGCGCGAACACGGGCGAGCGGCGCCGGCTCCATGAACTCCTCGAGGAGCAGGGGTACCGGCCCGGGCAGGACGCCTTCGACCTGAAACTCGAGCTCGGCCGGCTGCGCGGCGGGTTTGTGTCTCCCGCCGACAAGCTCACGGTCCTGAGCGAGCGCGAGATGTTCGGGCGGCACTACGTCCGCCGCCAGCGCCGCCGCTTCGAGGCGGGCGCCACCATCACGTCGTTCGACGATCTCAAGGCCGGGGACTACATCGTGCATTCGCGCCACGGGATTGGGCGCTATCTGGGCCTGCGCCGGTTTGAGGGCAAGGCGGGCGACTTTCTCGCGCTGCAGTATTCCGGGGGCGATCGGCTCTACCTGCCGGTTACGCACATCGACGAGGTGCAGAAGTATGTCGCGGGCGAGGGCGCGGCCCCGCGCATCGACAAGCTGGGCGGTTCGACCTGGGCGCGCAAGAAGGCCCGGGTCAAGAAGGCCGTGCGCGACATGACCGAGGAACTCCTCAAACTCTATGCCGCGCGCGAGGCCCGCGACGGGCACGCCTTCGCGAAGGACACCCACTGGCAGGAGGAGTTCGAGGACGCGTTTGAGTACGAGGAAACGCCCGATCAGGCGCGCGCCATCCTCGAGGTCAAGCGCGACATGGAGGCCCCCAAACCCATGGAGCGGCTTCTGTGCGGCGACGTGGGCTTCGGGAAGACCGAGGTGGCCATCCGCGCGGCCTTCAAGGCGGTGATGGACGGTAAACAAGTGGCCGTGCTGGTGCCGACGACGGTCCTTGCGGAACAGCACTACCTCACGTTTTCGCAACGCATGGCCGACTATCCCGTCACCGTGGAGATGTTGAGCCGGTTCCGTTCACCGGCGCAGCAGAAGGCCGCCATCGAACGCCTGCAATCGGGCGAAGTCGACATCGTGATCGGCACCCACCGCCTTACCTCGAAAGACATCCAGTTCAAGGACCTGGGTCTCGTGGTGATCGATGAAGAGCAGCGGTTCGGCGTCGCCCAGAAGGAGAAGCTCAAGCACCTGCGGAACACGGTCGACGTGCTGACCATGAGCGCGACCCCCATTCCCCGCACGCTCAACCTCGCCCTGCTCGGCGCCCGCGACATGAGCGTCATCAACACCGCGCCGAATGATCGCCTTCCGGTGCACACCTGCATCGAGCATTTCGACGAGCAGCTCATCCGCGAAGCGATCGAACGCGAACTGGCCCGCGAAGGCCAGGTGTTCTTCCTGCACAACCGCGTGCAGACCATTCTGTCGTACGCCACGCTGGTGCGGAAACTGGTGCCGCACGCGCGGGTGGCGATCGCCCACGGCCAGATGCGCGAACACGATCTCGAAGACATCATGTCGGCCTTTGTCCGGCGCGACATCGACGTGCTCGTCTGCACGACCATCATCGGGTCGGGCATCGACATCCCCAACGCGAACACGATCATCATCACCAGCGCCACGCATTTCGGGTTGGCCGAGCTGTACCAGTTGCGCGGCCGCGTGGGCCGCTACAAACACCGCGCGTTCGCCTACCTGCTCGTGCCCGGCGACCGCGCGCTGAGCGAGGAAGCGCAGCAGCGCCTCAAAGCGCTGGAAGAGTTCTCGACGCTCGGTTCGGGATTCCGCATCGCCATGCGCGACCTCGAGATCCGCGGCTGCGGCAACATCCTCGGCGGGGAACAGCACGGCCACATTGCCGCGGTCGGGTTCGACGCCTACACCAACCTGCTCGAGGAAACCATCAACGAGTTGAAGGGCGAGCCCGTCACCCACCGCGCCCTGCCCCCGTTCGACGTGGCCGTGGACGCCTACATCCCCGAGGAATACGTCCTGTCCGAAACCCAGAAGATCACCCTCTACAAACGCATCGGCAGCGCCCGTTCGGTCGAGGAGGTGGACGAGCTCGGGGACGAGATCACGGACCGCTTCGGCCGCCCGCCCGCCCCCGTGCGGCGCCTTCTCGAGATCATGCGGTTGCGCGCCCTCGGCGCCGAGGCGGGCGCGCGCCGGATCAGCGCCACCCGGCAGGCGGTGGCCATCGAGTTCGATACCGGCCGCCATCTCAGCCGCCAGGCCCGGGCCGCCCTTGAACACGAGTTCGCCGGACGGCTTGTCTTTGCGTGGCAGGACCAGCCCGCCATCACCTTCAACTTCCCCGAAGGCGACGAGCCGCTCAGCGCCGCCCGCCACATCCTTCAGGCCCTTGCGGCGCTGTAAGGAGGGCTAATCGGCGTCCGGTTCCGGGCGCTCGAACCCCAGGGCGTGGTATTGGAAGGGATAGTCATGGGCCAGCCAGCGGTCGAAGGGATCGGCGCTGTGCTGATAAAGGTCGAGCAGTTGTCCGATGGGGGCGTCATTGAAAAAAAGGCCCAGTTCATCGCGGACCTCCTGCACGGCCTCGCCCTGAAGGAGCCGGTAACAGGCCGCGGCCACGGCGGCACGGTGGACCCCGCCCTGGCAGTGCACGAGCAGGGGTTTTTCCGCGGCGCGCACCAGGCTCGCGAAGGCCTGCAACGAATCGGGGTCGGGCGGGCGGCTCATGGTCCAGTCAAGATCGTGGTGGGCGACGCCGAGGCTGGTGCAGAGGGCCCGTTCGTCGCGGTACCACGATTCATGGGGAGACTCGCCCCGGAGATTCACGACGGTCTTGATCCCGTGCCGCCGAATCGTGATGTCGAGCGTGGTGGCATCCATCTGGCCGGAGCGGTAATACGCGCCGGGCTCGACGGTCTGCAGGTTGCCGTTGAGGTGCGCGCACCCGGTGAATGCCGCGGGCAGCATCAGGGAAAGAAACCAGCGCAGCGGCGTCATACGGTTCCGTGCCCTCGCGCCGGCGGGGGACGTCTCCCTGAAATCCGGCGTGTGGGAGCGGCCGAGGCGCGCCGGTCCGGCGCTCCGGGACGCATGGCGGAGGTGTGGACATCCACAGGGCATTTGGGTGAAAATCATCCTGTATTCCTCTCAAGTGCAAGGAAGGTACGGTACATGTCATGAAAAAAGCAAGCTGCGCGTTCGTGTTTCTGTCCCTGGTCCTGTTCGCGGGGGCCGGTGCGGCCCAGGACATCCGCGACGGCGCGTTCCGGCAGGCCCTGCGCGACTTCGGCACCGACCTGCGGCTGATGTGCCTGGCGGCGCATCCGGACGACGAGGACGGCGCCACGCTGGCCCTCTACCGCAAACAGTTCGGCATCGCGACGTATGCGGTGATCGGCACGCGGGGCGAGGGCGGCCAGAACGAGACCGGGCCGGAATTGTACAACGAACTGGGGGTGCTGCGCACCTTTGAACAACTGGCCGCGGCCGGCGTCACCGGCGCGCAGGTCTCGTTTCTCAATCTCCCCGAGTTCGGCTATTCCAAGACCCGTGAGGAGACGTTCGAACACTGGGGCCGCGAAGAAACGGTCCGGCGCCTCGTGCGCGCCATCCGTGCGATTCGTCCGGACGTGATCATCACGCATCACGACGCCGAAACCGGCCACGGGCATCACCAGGCGCTTGGCGCGGCGGCGCTGGACGCGTTCGACGCCGCGGCCGACCCCAATGCGTTTCCGGAACTCGCCGGGGCCGGCCTCGAACCCTGGCAGGCAAGGGTCCTTTATGTTCGGGCGTGGGAAAAACCCAAGACCCCCGGCGCGGTCGAAGTAGACATCAACCAGACGGATCCCGCCGAAGGGGTTTCGTATGCCGAGATCGCGGCCCGCGCGCTCGAACAGCACACCTCGCAGGGCATGCAGTTTTTCATCGGCCGGCTGCGTTCGGGCGAGGTGACCGCGTGGTATGTGCCGGTTAAGACGGCCCCGGCGGTTGCGGAACCGCCCGGCGCGGTTCCGCCGCCCGACGGCGCCGCGCTGTTTGCGGGCATCCCGGACCGCGTGACGCTGGAGGACCGGGCGCTCGCGCTGGCCACCGGCGCCCGCGAGGAACTCAAACCGCGTCTGCTCGCGGCCGCCGCCGCCATCGCCGCGGATACCCCGCTCGCGGAACGGCGCTTGCGCCGGGCGGCCCATGCCGCCGCGCTCGCCATGGAACTCACGCTCGAGGCCGCCCTGAGCGACGCCGAACTGGTGCCCGGCCAGGAGGGCCAGGTTGGGGTGACGCTGCAGGATGCCGGCGCGGCGGACGTCCAGAGCGCCGAATGCGTCCTCACTCCCCTCGCGTGGATGGCCGCGCAGGTCTACCAGCCGGCCACCGCCGCGTTTGCGGACGGAAAGGCCGCCGCGACGCTCTCGTTCGCCGTGCCCGAGGGGCAGCCGGCGACCGTGCCGCACGCGGAACACTTGTTTGACGAGACGTTTCTGGCGCCGCAACTGGAAGCGGTGGCCCGGGTCATGTGCGGCGGGCAGGCGCTGACCCTGCGGGCGCCGGTGCGGTTCGATATCGCCCCGCCGGTGACCGTCGATTTCCCCGGCGAACCGTTCCTGGCCTTTGCCGGACAGGACGCCGCGGTGCCGTTCAGGATGCGGGTAACGAACCATGTCCCCGGGCCGTTCCAGGCCACGGTCGTCATCTCGCCGTCGTCGGCGTTCAAGAGCGCCACGGAGTTTGAGAAGCGGGTCATCCCCGTGGAATTCGCCGCGGAAGGCGAGGTGAAGGACATCGAGCTCCCGCTGGAACTGCACGCGGACATCGGCGAGCGCGAGGTGTTTGTCACGGCGATGCTCGAGGGCTTCGACTACGTGTTCCACGGCCGGGGCCAGCTCGTGCGGGCCACGGTTCCGGAAGGCGTCACGGTGGGCGTGATCACCACCTACGACACCGCCGTCATGGACACCCTCGCCCGGTTGCGCGTGCCGCACGAGGCCCTCGCGCCCGGCGAGATCACGGCCGAGCGTCTCCGGCCGTTCTCCGTGGTGATTGCCGATATTCGCGCCTATCACGCGCGCGAGGATCTCGTCGCGAACAACCCGGCGCTGCTGGACTATGTCCGGCAGGGCGGCACGGCGCTCGTGTTTTATCAGAAAACGTACGAATGGAAGCCCGAATTCGCGCCGTATCCCATCCAGGTGTCGCGCAACCGGGTGGGCGCCGAAGCCGCGCCGGTCGAGATGCTTGTGCCGGACCACCCCCTGTTCACCACGCCCAACGCGATCGCGCCGGAAGACTGGCTGGGCTGGGTCCAGGAGCGCGGGCTGTACATCCCCGACGCCTGGGACGAACACTACGCGCCGCTCGTGCGCACCAGCGATCCGGGCGAAGACATTCCGCCCGGAAGCTGCCTGATCTGCGAATACGGGGAGGGAACGTACCTGTACACGGCGCTGGTGTGGTACCGGCAGCTCCGCGAGGCCCATCCCGGAGCCTTGCGCCTGTTCGCCAACATGCTCGCGTTGGGGAAGTGATTTTCGGACGAGGGGTACGGCATACTGGCGTCCCGTGAACCCGCACAATGAAGAGAGGAAGCGTTTATGTCCAAGCCTGTCGCATTTGCCGTAGCCGCACACCCGGATGACATCGAATTCATGATGGGAGGCACGCTGCTGCTTCTCGGGAAGGCCGGTTACGACCTGCATTACATGAACATCGCCAACGGTTCCATGGGCACGGCGATCTATTCCCGTGAGGAGATCATCGCCATGCGCACCGGCGAGGCCCGGCGCGCCGCCAAGACCCTCGGCGCGACGTTTCACGAGCCGCTGGTGGACGACCTCGACATCTATTACGACCGGGAATTGCCGGGGCGCCTGTGCGCCGTTATCCGGGAGATTAAACCGCGGATCATGCTGCTGCAGCCCCCCACGGATTACATGGAAGACCACACCAATGCGTGCCGGCTGGCCGTATCCGCCGCGTTTTTCCGCGGCATGCGCAACCTCGTCACGGACCCGCCGCAGCCGCCCATCGCGGACCCGGTGACGCTCTATCACGCGCTGCCGTACGGCCTGCACGACCCGCTGCGCAGACGCGTGTGGCCCGGCCTGTACGTCGATATCTCGACGGTCATCGACAAGAAGCGCGAAGCCCTCGCCTGCCACACCAGCCAGAAGGAATGGCTCGACGTCAGCCAGGGCATGGACAGTTACCTCATCACCATGGAGGAGATGTCCCGCGAAGTGGGGAAAATGTCGGGCGTTTTCGAGTATGCCGAGGGTTGGCGGCGGCATCTGCACCTGGGGTATTGCGCGCCGGAGGACGACCCGCTGCGGGACGTCCTGGGCGACAAGGCCCTCGTGTCAAAGGCCTACGAAGACGCCCTCGAGAAGGAAACCCCGTAACCCGGCCCGCGAAGGCCCGCATGGCGCTCGCGCTTTCGAACGGGGACACGTGGCCGGGCCGGTTCCGGCGCGTTGAACAGGATTTCGTTCGAATGCGCAGCGGCTGACCCACCCGGCGGTTCCGCCGGCCCCGTTCCCGGAGAGGTGCATTGCCCCGTTCACTGTATTTCAGGCTGTCGGCGATGATGTTCCTGCAGTACGCCATTCCGGCGTGCATCAATCCGATCCTGAGCCTGTACCTGATGAACAACCTCGGCTTCTCGCCCAGCCGGGCCGGGCAGATCATCGCCGTGGTGGCCATCGGGGCCATTGTGGCGCCGTTTCTGGCCGCCTACGTCGTGGACCGGTTCATCTCCGCGCGGGTTCTGCTCGCCGCATGCCACGGCCTGGCGGGCGCGGCCATCGGGGCGTTCTCGCTCTCGCGCTCTTTCTGGCCCGTCTACGTGCTGTATTTCGTCTACGGCCTGCTCTTTCTGCCGACCCACGGCCTGTCGAACACGGTCGTGTTGCACCGGATCCGCGACGTGAAACGCGATTTCGGGAGCATCCGCATGTGGGGGACGGCTGGCTGGGTGTTCATCGCGTGGACGTTTGGCCTGTTCTGGCTGAAGGGCGCGCCTCCGGGCGAGCCCGATCCGCGCCTGGCGGACGCCCTGCGCCTGTGTGCGATGCTGCATGCCGCCCTGGCGGTCTACAGCCTGACCCTTCCCCGTGAGCAGCGGGCCGGCGGCGCGCCCGCTACCCTGATCCCGTGGGAGGCCTTCCGCGTGTTTGCCCGGCCCAGCGTGATGGTGCTCAGCCTGGCCACGCTGCTCACCAGCGCCATCCACCAGCACTACTACTTCGGCATGGCGCCGTTTCTCAAGGGCCTCGGCGCCGCCGAAAACCACATCATGCCGCTGATGAGCATCGGCCAGGCGGCCGAGGTCCTCATGCTGGGACTGCTGGGCCGCGCCTTGACCCGCCTGGGCACGAAACGCATGCTGCTCATCGCGCTGGCCGCCCAGGCCGTGCGGTTCACGGTCTTCAGCATCGGGTCGCCGTTCCCGCTCGTCGTCGCGGCGATTGCGGCGCATGGGTTCTGCTACGCCTTCTTCTTCACCGCCTCGTACATCTACATCGACGAGCACAGCTCGCGGGAGGCCCGTGCCGGCGCGCAACAACTGTTTACCATCCTCATCATGGGCGCAGGCTACTTCCTGGGGCACGTCACCGCCGGGCGGCTCGGGGAATGGTTTCTCGACCCCGCCACAAACGCCATTGACTTCGGTTCATTCTGGGCCGTTCCCGCCGCCGGCGCCGTGGTCATCGCCCTGATTCTGCTGGCGGCCTTCCGCGCCGAAACGCCCCAGCCCCATCCTTCGCCCGCGCCTGAGGAGATGCCCGGCCCCGGCGGGGCCCTCGGGTAAGCGCGCCCGGCGGCTGCCTGCGTCGTGGACGCTAGTCGAACACGATCTTGAGGGTCTTGATTTCGAAGGGAGCCACCGGCACGGTGACGCTGTTGCGGCGTGTCTTGACCGGGGCGTCGCCCTCCTCGAGGAGGTTGCATTCCGAGGCCTGTTTCACACGCCGGTCGAACGTCAGGGTCGTCTGTCCGCGGGTATTGCCCGCTTCGTAGAAGCGCACAATCACCGCGTTGCCGTCCTCGGCCTTCTTGACCGCCTCGACGACCACGTTTGGATTGGAGACCGAACAGAACCGCAAGGCCTTTGCCTCGGCAGCGCCGTGGCCGGCCTTTACGCAGGTGAGCGGCACATTGAGGTTGTACGCCTCGCGCACCACTTCCTCGGCCGTAAATGCACCCAGATGGGGCAGCAGCGCGTACGTAAACGTGTGCTCGCCGCGGTCCGCCTGCGGGTCGGGCGCGGATGGCGATTTCAGCAGGGTGATCGACAGCATGTTGTCGAGGGTGTCGTGGCCGTACTTGCCGTCGTTCAACAGCGCTACGCCGTAATCGCCCTCGGACAGGTCGACCCACTTGTGCGCGCACACCTCGAACTGCGCCTGATCGAACGGGGTGTTGCTGTGCGTATTGCGGGTCACGTGACCGTATTGAATTTCGCAGCGGAACCGCGGCGCGTTCAAATCGAGCGGGAACCCGGCCTTGAGCAGCGTGTGCGTCTCCTGCCAGTCCACCCAGGTCTCGAAATCGATCCGCGGGCTTGCCGCGTAAAAGGTCATCTCCTGCACCAGCGCCGACCGGCGCCCCACCTCGTACTTCGAGCGGAGGGTAATGAACAGCGGCCCCTCCGTAACCACTTCGCGCGACACCATCCGGTCCTGCGGCACGAGCTTGTCGCGGTAATGCAGGTCGATGTCCCACGCGTCCCAGTTCACCGGCAGGTCCTCGGCGGTATACAACTCGTTCAGACGGCGGCCGGCCCGGACCAGTTCGCGGTCCACGGAGCGGTCAATGAGGCTGGTGATCTTGCCCGCCGCATCGAACTTAACCCGGTAGTACGGCGTTTCCAGCGCCCGGTCATGGACGGCGAACGGCGACATGGGCGCGTCGGCGCCCTGACGCAGGTAGATGGGCGCCGTGCTCAGGGCGTCGGCGGTCACCGCGATGGCCAGGCCGCGCGTCTTGCCGTCGTAGACCCACTGGCAGGGTACGGGCTGCCCTTCGGCATCGACAACCACGAGGCCCTTGTCGCACTTGATGAAAATGAGGCCTTCGCGCGCCCAGGACAAGGCGTTCGAAACGAGATAGGGCGTGCCTGTGCCCGTGGTGTCGATATGGTCGGCCAGGGTCTTGAGGGCCTTGCGCTTGAGCTGGCCCAGGTCTTTTTCCATGGTTGCGTAGGCCGCTTCCGCGTCTTCGTAGACCCGCCGGATCGAGGAGCCGGGAAGAATGTCGTGGAACTGGTGCGTGAGCAGGGTGCGCCAGAGGCGTTCGAGCTTCCTGGCCGGGTACTTCAGTCCGAATGACATCGCCTGAACCGAGAGAAGTTCGACCTCGCGCAGCAGGAGTTCGAGCCGGCGGTTGTACTGTTTGGTGCGGGCCTGGGTCGTATACGTTCCGCGGTGCATTTCGAGGTAGAGCTCGCCGACCCAGCGCGGCCGCTTGATCTTCTGTTCGCGCAGCCGCGCGAGGAATTCCGACACGTTCACGAACGCGGTCTTGATGCAGCCTTCGAGGTCGCCCATGCGCCGGGCACGCTCGCACATCTCCCGGGTGACGCCGCCCCCGCCGTCGCCGTAACCAATCGACACCAGCGTAGCGTCCTGCAACTCTTTCTGCTGCACGTTGTCCCAGCAGTCTTTGGAGATTTCCGGGCCGACCTCGGCGTTGTACCCGCCGTTCCGGCACGTGATGTAATGCGTGAAGATCTCGCTGCCGTCAATGCCCCGCCACCAGAAGGTGTCGTAGGGGAACCGCGTGGTGTCGTTCCAGTTGATCTTGCTCGTGACGAAGTTGAGGATCCCGCATTTTTTGAGGATCTGGGGCAGAGCCGCCGAATAGCCGAACACGTCGGGCAGCCACAAGGTGTCGCTGGTGTAATTAAACAGTTCGCGCGTCTTTTTGCGGCCCTCGAGGAACTGACGCACGAGCGATTCGCCGCCCGTGAGGTTGCAGTCGGCTTCGACCCACATGCCGCCGTTGGGTTCCCAGCGGCCCGTCTTCACTTCCGCCTGAATGCGTTTCACAAGGTCGGGGTATTCGTCTTGAATCAGGTCGAGCAGCGCCGGCTGCGACTGCAAAAACCGCATCTCCGGGTACTGTTCCATGAGGTGCAGCATGCTCGAAAAGGTCTTGGCCGTTTTGCGGACGGACTCGGCGATGGGCCACAGCCAGCCGACGTCGATGTGGGTATGTCCCGCAAGCCCCACCATGGGCGTGGTGGGTCCATTCGGCGTCGCCAGCAGGGGCGCGAGCAGGCGCCCCGCCGCTTTCGCGGCGTCTTCCAGCTCCGTTTCGGATTCCCAATGGAACGGGATCAGGTCGAGCGCGCGGTTCAACTCGTCGAGTATGCGCGCCCGGCGCAATGAGTTCTCGTCGAGCGTGAGCGCCGTGCGAAGCAGCACGTCCGCCCCGTAATACAGCGACGCGACGGCCTCGCGTTCGACGACGAGTTCGCTGGCCTTGAGCTCGAGCGGCGGCGGCTGGCCGGGATCGGCGCCCGTGAACTGGTGGAAATACACGAAGGGCTTCAAGGGTTGCAGGTTGGGCATGCGGTGGCCCGAGTACTGGTCGAGGTGCAGCGTGAACCGTTCCCGGCCGGTGGCCGGGGCCGCCAGCAGTACCTCGCGATGCCAGAGATTCATGCCCGCGAACGGTTTGCCGTTCACGAACAGCAGCTTTTCCGCGAAGGAATCCATGCGATAGTAGACGCGGCGGCCCGCGCATTCCGCCGGGATGCGCGCCTCGCCGCGAAACCACACCGTGCCCCATTCCTGCCCCCAGCGGCTGCCCACCGGGGCCGGTTTGTACCGGAGCGCCGCGTCGCTTTTCAATCCCGGCGGCACGCGCAGGTGGTCCATCGTCTCCAGACCTTCGAGCGGGACCTCCGCGACCGCCGCATACCGCCACTCGCCGAGCCGGGCAATCCGCTGATTCAGTTTGTCTATCGCTTTCGGCGGGATCATGGACTCTCCTCTACGGCAGTGGGGATATGGCGCACGCGCACACCCTATTTCGTGATTTCGATTGGAATGCGCACTCGCAGCGGTTCCCCGTCTTCCCCGGCGACCGGGTCGCCGTAATCGTCGTAGGCCACCAGCTCGATGTGGTGCGCGCCCGCGAGAACCGTGGGCGGCAGAACGAGGGTGCCGGTCCAAGCCGCGTCGTTCGCGGCGGCGTCGCCGTGGGTGCCGTCATTGTACAGGTCGGCCAGCGCCCCTTCGGCGCCCACGATCCGGGCACTCATCGTATCCACGAGACGCTCCGGGTCCGCGAGCATGACCGACACCGTCATGCTGTCGCCGGGCTTCGCCGATGCCGGGTCCACGGCGGGGTTGTAGAGCCCCAGCTTGTCCGGCACGGGCGCGGCGTCCTGCGCGGCGCGTTCGTCCACGCCGGGGATATCGCCGGCCACGGCATCCTTGATCAGGTCGCCGTCGCTCACCACGCTGTGCACTTCCAGGCGCAGCGGCTGCCCGGCGTCGTCCGGAGACTCGAACCCGAATCCCATGTTGCGAAGCAACTGCAAAACGGGAAGCATGTCATTCAACGAGCCGCTGATCGATACCGTAACTTCCGGACCCGAGCCCGCCGCCCAGGCGCCGCCGCTGCACCACACCGCCGCCAACGCCAGGATCAGCATGCTGCCAACGTTTCTGCTCTTCATTGTCGTTCCCCTTTCGCAATCCCACTCGACCCCTTCGTGAGTTTCTCCGTGGAGACGGCGCCAGACGGGCGATATCTCGTCGATCATTTTCCCCGGCGCATCCGCGCCTTCTCTTCCAGCATGCTATTCCACTTGCGCGCGGACATCAAGCGGCGGCCCGGGCGCTGCTCGCAGCGCGCCAGCGCAATACGGCCGTTGCACATCAGTTTGGCCACCGCCCAATACGAATGCAACCGCGCGCTTCCACCCAGCGCCGAGCCGGTCACCTTGAACCGCACCGCCGCCGTGGATTGCGCGGCGACGGTCACGCCCTGGTTGCGCGGCGTGATCGACACCAGGGAATACTCGCCCGCGGCCCGGGCGGGCCAGGCTTCCAGAGGCGCCACCAGGGCCACCTCCCCATCGATGTCTTCGCGCGACGGATTCGTCAGGCGCACGACAATCTCGCCCTCCTCGTGCGCCGCCTCCATCTCGAGATCGAACGCCTCGCCGATTTCGAGCACGTCCTGGAAGGTCTGTCCGTCAAACTCATACCGGAGTTTCACCTGTCCCGGCGCGTCCGGTGCCGGACGCGTGATTCGCAGCTCTTTCGTGTCGTGTCCCAGCGCCGCCAGCTCGAACGCCACCGCGCACGGCGACACCTGCCAGCCTGGCGGCACGGAAACGCTTGCCGTCACGGCGATGCCCGCGTCCGTGTAGTCGTTGACCGCGTTGACCTTGACCCGCAGCGTGCGGCCGTCCTCCTCTTCGCGGACATCCCGCCCCAGCGTGCAGGTGACCGCGCCGTATCCCATCGGCAGGGATTCCGCGTCGTGTTCCCAGGACCGCACCCAGACCGGCTGCACGGTCTCGGCCTCGGGTCCGAGGACGCGCCGGCCCGTTTTGGGCCCGGGCGCGTTGGGCACAAACCCGACCGTCTCGATCGAGAACGGCGGCACGGGCACGTCCAGCCCGTTCTCGCGAATGGGCAGGACGCGCGACTCTTCTTCCAGCAGGTTCGACAGCCAGGCCCGGCTCATCCCGCCCGCGAACGTGATCCGGGCATTGGTGTCACGGCCTTCCGTATCGTACAGGCGCAGCGTAATACCCTCCGCCGCGTTCGAGGCCTGCGTGCGCTGGAATGCCGCCAATGGATTGCCGAACGGTTTCATGGCCTCGAGGATGACGTTCGCGGGTGACACCGTGAGGAAGGCCTGTTCGGGCGGAAGGGGCGCTTTTCCCCCCGGTTTGACCTCGCGGGCCAGCAACGGGAAATTGAACTCGTGCGCGGCACGCTGGGTATTGGCCTTGCGCCAGTCGCCGCTGTGAGGATACAGCGCATAGCGAAACACGTGATTCTTGTTTTCCGGCACAAGATACCCTTCGGGGAAGTTGTTGACGGCCCCGTACCACCGGCACGTGTGACACAGCATCATGCACAGGGCGCCGTCCTTCTCCAGGCTGTTGGCGTACGTGCCCTCGTTCAGCATGGCCACGCCGTAGTCGTCGACCGCGCCCTTCCATCCCGTGGCGTCGCACTTTCCCGGAATCCGCAGCACGGCCGCGTCGCGCAGATCGCTCAGAAGCCGGTCGCACGCGAGGGCGAGGTCTTTCGAGGTTTTCCCCTCGACCACCAGCACGGGCATGGGCCCCCACGAGAGATCCTCGA
>JAAYAQ010000398.1 GCA_012719295.1 Candidatus Hydrogenedentota bacterium
CCGCCGGCGCTTTCGCCCAGGAACCGGCCATGCCGTCGGCCCAGACCGATGTTACCCAGCAGACCGACATCGCCGTCACGGCCTACAACAGCGGGATTGCCCTCGTCCGCGACGTCCGCAAACTCGACCTGCCCCAGGGCGAGGTCGAACTGAAGTTCATGGACGTGGCCCAGCAGATTCGTCCCGAGACCGTAGGGCTTCGCTCGCTGGCACAGGCCGGCTCCGTGGTCATTCTCGAGCAGAATTACGAGTACGACCTGATCAGCCCGGAGAAATTGATGGAGAAGTACGTGGGCAAGGAGGTCAAACTCATCAATTTCAGCAACGAGATCGGGTTCTTTGAGAAGACCGCCGAACTCCTGAGCATCAATCAGGGTCCCGTGTACCGCGTCGACGGGCAGATCTTCCTGGGGCATCCCGGCAACGTCGTCGTGCCGGAACTCCCCGATAACCTCATCGCGAAACCGTCGCTGATCTGGCACCTCAACAATACCCTCGGCGCGCAGCAACTCGAGGCCACCTACATCACCAACGGCATATCGTGGAGAGCCGATTACGTCCTCACCCTCGCCAAAACCGACACCTCCCTCGACATCGCGGGCTGGGTTACCATGGACAACCAGTCCGGCGCCACCTACGAAAACGCCCGCCTCAAATTGGTCGCCGGCGACGTGAACATCGCCCCGCCTCAGGTTGCCGACAAAGGCATGCGGGAGAGGGCGCTGGCCATGTCGGCCCCGGCGCCCGAGATGGCGCGCGAGGAAACGTTCGCCGAATACCACCTGTACACGATTCCCCGGCGCACCACCATCAAACAGAACCAGTCCAAACAGGTCGCCCTGCTCAGTGGTGCCGGGGTGCAGTGCGAGAAACGCTATGAGTTCCGCGGGATGGTCGATTTCTACAGCAACCGCTTTCCCCCGATGAAAGACCAGCACGTGGACGTGTTTCTCAAGTTTCAGAATACCGAGGCGAATCATCTCGGCATCCCCGTGCCCGCGGGCATCATGCGGATCTACCAGGAAGACAGCGAGGGCATGCTCCAGTTCGCGGGCGAAGACCGCGTCGACCACACGCCTAAAGACGAAGAAATCCGCCTGCGCATGGGCAAGGCCTTCGACGTGGTCGCCGACCGCATCCAGAAGGACTTCGCACAGATTTCGGACCGTGTCTGCGAAGCCGAATTCGAAATCACCGTACGCAACCACAAGGGACAGGACGTCGTGGTGGATATCGTCGAACCCATGCCGGCGGACTGGAAGATCTTGAGCAAGTCCCACGATTTCGTGAAGAAGGACGCCCACACGGCCATCTTCAGCGTGCCCGTGCCCAAGGACGGCAAGGTCGCCGTGACCTACCGGGTCCAGGTACAGTATTAGTGCGCCGCACAGGGCCCGCGGGAGTTTCCCGGAGCCCTCACAGGCACGCTACCATTCGCTCAACGGGATCAGCGCGGGCGCCTCAATCGGCGACTCGCCGGACTGCAAAAACACCGCCAGGGTCGCCGATGACCCCGCGCCGATCTCGGATTCGAACCCGATCATCCGGGTGTTGGGGTTCCGGGCGTCGTATTCGCGGGGCGGATTCTCCGTCTCGTACAGTTGCAGACGGGCGCCTTGGGGAGACAAGACCCGGACCAACAAGGCGCGTCCATCCTGTTTGAGCAGGGCCGCAGCGTCGTCCAGCAGCGCCACCTCGGCCCGCGTGACCATGCCCCAGCGCACGGAGGCGGTCTGTTCGAGCGCGCCGGCCTCATCCTGCACCAGCACCGCGGTCCCGACGAGCTTGACCCCGCGTTTCGCGGCGGCAAGCTGCCCCTCGTACACGGGCGCCAGGTCAATGACGGTGTACGCACCACGGGCTTCGTCCGAGAACGCGGTGATGGGCGCACGCCCTTTGACCAGTTGCAGCTGGCCATCGACCACCAGCGTGTTGTGGCTGAGGTTGTTCAGCCGGAAAACCGTCCACCGCTCGCTGTCCTGCTTGCGGTTCCAGAGATCGATCCCCTTGGATTCCAGGCCGTGATAGCTGTCCGACCCGAGATCAATCGCCCAGCGCACCCCGTCCATTTCGAGCACAAACGAACCGGCGTCCATGTGGCCATGGTTCGCGCCGGGCGAGCCGCCTTTAATGCCCACATAGGTGGCGGTATCGTCCCAGGCGCTGCGCAGGATCGTCACGGGGTTGGAACCATCGCCATGCCAGTGAAGCTGGGCAGGGGCGTTCTGTTCGGTCATGGGTTGCGCCCAAATCAGCAGGAACGGCAGCATGCGGTCGCCCTGGCCGTCTGTATTCGGCTTGGTCTTCGCGAATTCCTCCAGTTCTTTCCTCTCCCGCCAGAGCAGGCTCGGTTCCTGCCGCCGCCGCGCCAGCCAGTGCATGGCCGGGGATATGCCCCCCCGCGCGCCGCAGTCCGAGAAATTGAAATACAGCCCCGTGGGCCCTGTCGCGTGAAGATAAAACTCCGGCGTCTTGAGAAATCCCGGCGCCGACGCGAGGCCGAAATCAGTCGCGAACACGGATTCGAGCGACGCAATGAGCAGGATGTTGTACGAGGTGCCGTATTCCCAATAGCTCGGCCCTTCGGGATACACCCCGTCCGGCTCGTATTCGCGCATCGCGCGCGGCACGTTCTCTATCGCGCGCGCGATAATCCGCCGCGCAAGTTCCGGCTCGTCCTCGAGCACCGCCAGCGCGCCCAGCACCGACCCGCCGTGGCAGACCTGGTTCCAGTTGTTGACGCCGCTGACCCATCCCCCCGTGACCGCCATGGACGGGTGCAGCCCTTTGTCGAGCAGGGCGGATTTCACGGCCGAACGCGTTTCCGGGGCCAAGTCGTTATACAGCCAGTCGTAACCGATGGCCAGCGCGGCCGTCATCTCGGCCACGTCGAGAAAATGGCTCGGATTCCAGTCCTCGAACGCCGCCGCGGCACGCATTTCGTCTTCGGCCCGCCGCAAATACCGTTCCTCCTGTGTCATGCGGTAGGCAAACGCCAGGTACCCCACGCGCTGGAGGCAGGTACGCGACACGCCCAGCAATCGCCGGCCAACCTGCTCGCGCTTGACGGGGGGCTGGTCCAGGATCGCATCGGCGCTGCCCCGGAGGTGAGCGAACACGGCATGAAGAAGCGGGTCCGATTCAATCCGGGTTCGTATTTCCGCTGCCTCGGTCTCCGTGAAGAACAGGCGCGGGTGCGCCGGCGCACCGTTCTCGATCCGCGTCGCGAGTTCCTCATCGGCCGGGGCGGCCGAGGCCTGTGGAACCACAGTCGACAGGAGCGCCGATGCCGCCAGACTCGCCCACACAATACCGCCAATCGCACTGTTCATGGTGTTTCTCCTGCTGTGTTTGCCCCCGGCAACCGCCGCAGACGACTCCCGGCGATTGTATCGGCTGAGCAGGCGGCGGGCAACCCCAGCCGCCTCCGTCGTCAACATACCCGCCCTATGGCTGCTACGAGAGGACTTCGTGTGTGGGACCGGCACCCTCGCCGGTCAGTCCTGTCTTCATCGTCCACAGGTGAGGCAGGCGAATCACGGCGCGTCTTCACGGCGCGTCTTCCGTGTTCCCCGCCGTGGCGCCTGGTTATAATGTCCGGCAACCGTGTTCACAGGAGATGCCATGAGCGATACACCCGCATACACCATCCAGCGGACACCCGCCAGACCCGCGTTTGACGGCGTGTGGGACGGGCCGGTCTGGGGCGGCGTTCCAACCGTGTCTGTCGAGTATTTTCACCCCGCAAGCAGCGGCCACCGTCCGCTGACGCGGGCCAAGGCGCTCTATGACGCCGAAGCCCTGTACGTCATTTTTCGGGTCGAGGACCGGTACGTCCGCGCGACGCGCGAGGACCTCAATTCGTCCGTGTGCAATGACGCCTGCGTGGAGTTCTTTTTCGAGCCCAAAGCCGGCGCCGGCTACTTCAATTTCGAAATGAACTGTGTGGGCACGTTGCATGCCAGCTGCGTGGAAGACCCCACACGCACGCCGGAAGGACTCGGCAAAGCAACGAAACTGCTGAAGCGCCAGGCGGCGATGATGGATGTCTACCATTCGGTCCCGGGCGTGGTGTTCCCCGAATGCGCAAACTCGATGATCTGGGTGGTGGAGTACTCGATCCCCCTGGCCCTGGTCGAGGAGTTCGCGGGCCCCCTCGCGGATCCCGCCGGCCAGACCTGGCGCGGCAATTTCTACAAGTGCGCTGAAGACAACTCGCACCCCCACTGGGCCTCGTGGGCCCCCATCGGCGAACGGCTCAATTTTCACGTGCCGGAGCATTTTGCTCCGCTGCACTTCGCTGAATGAGTGCCCGGGCGCGCCAGGCGCCCGCCCGGCGCGGGTGCGTGGCCCCGTCCGAAAAGGGGGCCGCCTTGCGCGCGTGCGGCCGCTGGGAAGCCTCGCTTGGGATTCCGCACGTTTGCATTTGCGGGGTGGAACCCGTCATCCTAGAGTGCAGGAGTCGTTGTTCCGACGCCCATAAGGACCCCAACAACAACGCAGAATCTCGAGAACAGGAAGGAATGGCCCCGCGCTATGCACCCCCACTGGCGGAAGACCCCCGAAAATGAACGCGACTGGTTCGAAGCGCTCGCCAGCCTTGCCCGGTATCTGCGCGGGCCCGACGGGTGCCCGTGGGACCGGGACCACACGGCCGCCCAGTTTGCCGCCGACGCGGTCGAGGAAGGCGGGGAGCTCCTCGATGCCTTTGCAAACGGCGCCAATGCCGATATTGAAGAAGAATGGGGGGACGTCTTTTTCGTGCTGCTGGCTTCGGCCGCCGCCGCCGAGGCCGAGGGGCGGTTTACCCTGCGGGAGGCCCTCGAAAAGGCCCACAACAAGATGGTTCGGCGTCATGAACACGTGTTTGGCGACCTTAAGGCCGCGAGCCCGGAAGACGCCATCAATCGCTGGAACCAGATGAAAGCCCGCGAACGCAACGGCGAGTAGGCGCCTGCGTGCGGACGCGGCCGGCCTGAGCCAGTCCGAATCGGGAGCAAAAGATCCAGTGTCACGCAGCGCACGGGCTGCGGCCAGGAAGGAGGACTCTATGTCGCCTCAAATCGTGACCCAAAGTCGAAATCGAGGAGCGGCCCGACGCCGGTATCTCCGCGGCCTCGCGTTTGCGGGGGGGATCCTGCTCGCCGTGGCCTGCTGCGGTTGGGCGGGCGAGACGGATGCGCGTCCATCCGACATGAGCCCGGCCGTGATTGCGCCGGATCTGCCGATGGGCGAACCGATCCGCGACGATCTGGACCAGTACGGCGGGTGGACCGGTCTGAAGGGGGAACGCACGGGGTTCTTTCACGTGGAGAAGCTGGGCAACCGCTGGTGGTTCATTACCCCGGAAGGCAACGCGTATTTCATGCTGCAAATGGGCTGGATCCATGAGGAAGACGTGCCCCGCGTCAAATCGTGGGGGTTCAATGCCGGCGAGAACGATACGGGCATGCCCTATGCCCGGAACCTGAACTTCTTCCGGATGGACACCCCGGCGTATCCCGTGGCCAAACTGCCCGGGCTCCCGCCCTGGGTGTCGTTCCCTGATGTGTTTCACCCGGACTGGCCGGCACAGTGCGCCAAACGGGCCGAGGAAGTGCTGGGGCCCATCAAGGACGATCCCCTGCTGCTCGGCTACTACATGGTCAACGAAATGTGTCTCGACGGATGGTACGAGGCCGTCACGCAAACGGAACCGGATGCCCCTTCGCGCGCGGCCTTCATCGAGGTGGCCCGCGCGTATTACGCGGACAAACCCGACGACCTGGCGAAGGACTGGCAGGCGTATGGTCTGACCACCATCGACGACCTGGCCAACGTGAAGGGCGACCCGCCCGCCGTACCGGGCCTGAAAGATGCGTGGGTGCGGGCGCTTGCCGACCGGGCCTTCTCGGTAGCGGCGAACGCCGCACGGGCCGTCGACCCGAACCACCTCAACCTGGGCATCCGAATGATCAACGCGCCGCTGCCCGAGCCGGGCATCCTCGCCGCCATGGGCAAACACTGCGACGTGATCAGCATGAATCTCTACAGCATGTTCTCCGACCGCCTGCCGGTGCAGATGTTCACGCTGGTGCCCGCCATCCATGCGTTTACGGGCCGGCCCACCATGACCACCGAATTCTCGTTTCGCGGGGCCGATACCCTGCACCCGAACACCATGGGGGCCTTGCCGTCCGTGAAGTCCCAGGCCGAGCGTGCCGTGGGGTACCTGTCCTACGTGGCCGCTGCGGCATCCATCCCGAGCCACATCGGCGTCTCGTGGTACAAGTATCCCGACGACGACCTGGAAAAACCCTGGGACAAGTACGCGGAAGACTGTAATTTCGGCGTCATCGACCCCGCGCGGCGCCCTTATGCGGTGCTTACGGAAGCCATGCGCGCTGTGAATGCCGTGATCTACGAATTGGCCGCGGATCCCGTGCGCAACGAAAACGTCCCCCTGTTCTGGCGCACGGAATTGACCCGCTGGGACCTCGGGCAGGACGAAGTGGTGCTCGGACGCCTCGCGCGCACGGGCGAGCCGTTCAAAGACCCCCTTGCGCAACAACTGCCCGAACCCCGGCGCTATCATCAGGACTACTGGGTCCATCACGAGAGTCCCCGCCTGACCGTCAACGACCACCGCTTCGTCGGCTGGTGCCAGGCGAACATGATCGAGCGGGGCGACGAGGCGACCACGCTGACCCTGCTCAACGTGCTCGCCTACGCCACGTTTCCGCGCGAATTGTGGCTGGGCGCGCGCTGTGCACGTCCCGAAGAGCCGATCGTCCTGGAGTCCAACGTGCAGTTCCTTTCCCGGCGCGTGACGTCCGACGGGAAGCTGCTGCGCCTCACCCTGGCCGACGGCAGTTACCTCCGCACCGATTACGACCAGTCTGAGCTGCGTCTGGACCGCCGCGTGCCGTATCTCGATCTTCGCTACGACCACGCGGCCCGGCAATTGGCCGTTACCGTGCGCGGCAGCGCCACCCGGCTTGGCGTGACGGGGGTCGAAGGCTGGTCGGTCTCCTGCAACGAAAAGCCCCTCGCGCCGGAGAGAATCTCCGTGGAGGGGCCGCTGAGCGTATTTGTCTTGAACTAGGCGTCCGTCGTTTCGCCGAAAAACGGGGGACAGGCCGCCGCGCCGAACCCGGCGCACCCGGCCTGTCCCCGTTTCCTGTCTACAACAGCATCGCGGTCCGCGATTCGTCTCAGATGAGCCCGGCGGCCTGCATGGCCTGGGCGAAGTCGCGCTTCTCTTTCGCCGACAACTCGCGTTGCGGCATCCGCACGTACCCCGCGTCGAACCCGCGCAGCCGGACGCCTTCCTTGTAGTAGGCCACCATCGCCCCGTAGCGCAGGAGTTTGGCGGCCGCGCTCAGTTTCTGCTGATGCTTCCAGGCGCCGGCCAGATCGCCCTTCTTGACGCTCTTGATGATGGCCAGGAAGAGCTCCGGCACCACGTTGGCCGCGCTGGCGACACAACCGTGGGCGCCGGTCACCAGGGCCTGGTAACTGTAGTTGTCCACGCCGTTGATGACCACGAACCCCTTCGGCGCATGGGACAGGATCTCGCCCATGTGCACGAAATCCCCGCTGCTGTCTTTCACGCCCTGGATGTTCTCGACCTTCCCGGCGAGGTCGACCATGAACGCCGCGGACAGGGCATTGCGGGCGCAGGCCGGCAGGTTGTAGAACATGATCGGAAAGCCCTTGACGGCGCCGGCCACGGCCCGGTAATGCATCTCCAGCGCCAGGTTATCGTAGCCGAAGAACCACGGCGCCACCACGCCGGCGGCTTTCGCGCCCGCCTGCGCGGCATGGCACGTCAGCTCGATCGTGCTGGCGGTATCCATGCACCCGGTGTGAGCGATCACATCCACGCGTGTGCCCACCGCCTTGATCACCGTCTCCAGAAGCCGCTTGCGTTCGTCGAGCGTCATCAGCATGCCTTCGCCCGTGGTACCCGCGACGAAGAGCCCGTTCACCCCCTTGTCCGCGAGAAAACCGGCGAGCCCCGCGGCCTTCTCGAAGTCCACACTCTTCCCGCCTTTGGTGAACGGGGTCAACAACGCTGGAATTACACCACCTTGAATAAACGGCATGTCGGTCTCCTCTTTACCGGCCGGGTTCCAATTACCAGCCGTATCGTTCGGGTCCCCAGGGTTTCAATACGTGCTCCTGTTTGGGCAGCAGCAGCGTCCGCTCGGGCACGTCTTCGTACACGATGGCGCCTGCGCCCACGCAGGAGTAATATCCGACTTTCACGCCGGGCATGAACATCACGTTCACCCCTGTGCGCGAGTAATCGCCAATGATGGTCAGGTCTCCAAACCGCGGATCCGGCACTTCCTTGTGACCCTTGTTGACCTGCGGTTTGGTGCCGTTGTCGAACCGCAACGTGCCGCATACCGTCGCGGCGCCGATGTCGACGTTGTTGCCCAGCAACGCGGTAATGCAGCAGTAATGGTAGAGATAGACCACATCAAACATCACGCCGCCGAACTCCGCGTCGTGTTTCACGAGGGATTTCGAGCCGATTACCGCGCAATCGTTTACGGCACAGTAATCGCGAATCTGGGTATCATCGCCCACGCATACGCCCGCGCCCACGATGGCGCCGTTGAGCACCTGCGTGTTCCTTCCCAGGATCATCGAGCCGCCAATGTGGCAGCCCTTGCCAATGCGCGCTCCGGGTCCCAGAATCACTCTCGCCCCGTCGGCGATTTCCGCGCCGTCGTGGATGCTGGCGCCTTCGCCCAGCACCGTGTTCTCGAGCGTCTCGGTGGCATGCTTTGCCGCGGTCATGTTCGCCTGCGCAATCTGCCAGGCGCGGTCGACGTCGATCACAAAATCCGGCGCGGAATAGGCCTGCACCTCGATGCCGTCCTGCGCCATCAGCCCGAAGCTGTGGGCCACATCGCCTTCGACTGGCGGCATCGCGCCGATCTCGACGCTCGTGACCAGCCCCGGATTGCGCAGCAGGTACGTCTTGAGCGTTTCCGTACGGGCCGCCGCAATCCCGGCGAACCGGGGCAGTAACCGGTCACCGTGACCGATCACATCGTGAACCAGCCCGTCTTCCCCAACGCAGATGGTCATCCAGTGCGGCGCTTCCGGTGGACACGGCGCCGTCATGACCATCGCGCGGGCTTTCCGTTTCCGGTACGCGTCCAGGAATCCCCGCACGGCGTCCCGCGTGGTCACGATGTCGCCGTAACACACGAGCGTGTCCGTGCCGGTGAGCGAATCGATGCCGCAGAGGGCCGCGTCGGCCGGCCCCTTCAGCGCGCGTTGCTCTACGAACCGCACGCCCGCCAGGTCGGCCAGGCAGCTCCGGACCGCCTCGCCGCGGCTGCCGGTTACCACGACGATCTCCGTCAGGTCGAGAGCGAGCAGGTCCAGCGCCATGCGGCGCACCATAGGAACGTTCACAACCGGCACCGTGCACTTCTGGCGGATTCCGCAGAACGGCCAGGCGCCCCGGCCCTCGCCGGCGGCCAACAGCAATGCGGATTTCATGGTTGCTTTCTCCTCCCTGGAAGGCTTGCGCCGCGGACAGTATACTAATGTGCGTGCGGGCTGGCAACGTATGAACAGGAAGGAAGTTGTGATGAGACATAAAAAGACCACATTCGCCCTCTTTTTCGGCAATCGCGGCTTTTTCCCCTCGAAACTGATGAAAGAAGCCCGCGAGGAGTTCCCGCGGCTCCTCGACAGCCTGGGGTTCGGCTGCCTCATGATGGAGGAGAAGGCCACGCGCTATGGCGCGGTCTCGACGGCCGCGGAAGGCCAGGTCTTCGCCAATTTCCTCCGCCAGAACCGCGGCAAATACCAGGGAATCATCCTTTCCCTGCCCAATTTCGGCGATGAAACCGCCGCCGTTGCCGCGCTCGGCGAGGCCGATGTACCGATCCTGATACAGGCCTATCCCGATGACCTGGACAAGATGGCCCCGGCCGTGCGGCGGGACTCGTTCTGCGGCAAGTTTTCCATTATGGACCTGTTCTTCCAGTATGGACTGAAATTCACGGTGTTGAAGCCCCATACCGTCCATCCCGCCAGCAATCGGTTCAAAGAGAACCTGGACTATTTCGCCGCCCTGTGCCGGGTGGTCGACGGCATTCGCGGGATGACCGTCGGCGCGATCGGGGCGCGCACCACCGCGTTCAAAACCGTGCGCATCGACGAGGTGGCCCTTCAACGCCACGGCATCACCATGGAAACCATCGATCTCAGCCATGTGTTCAACCGGATGAAAGACGTCAAGCAGAACGCGGCCTACAAAGAGACCAAGAAGCGCCTCGAGAAGGCGGCCTCGTGGGAAGGCGTGCCCGATGGCGTGCTCGACAGAATCGTCCGGCTGGGGGTGGTCGTCGATGCCCTGGTCGAGGAGTATGCCCTGGACGCGTTCGCGTTGCGCTGCTGGATCGAGCTTCAGGAGCAGCTGGGCATCTCGCCGTGCGTCCTGATGGGCGACTTCAACCAGCGGGGCATTCCCGCGGCGTGCGAAGTCGACGTGGGCAACGCCGTGGCCATGTACGCCCTCCAACTGGCGTCTCAGTCGCCCGCCATGTGCCTGGACTGGAACAACAACTACGCCGATGACGATGACAAGTGCATCCTCTTCCACTGCGGCCCGATCCCGCCCTCGCTGATGAAAGGCAAGGGCCAGATCTGCGACCACGCCATCCTCGCCAACTCGGTTGGCAAAGGGCGCGGTTTTGGCTGCAACGCCGGCCTGATCCGCCCCGGCGAATTCACGTTCGCCAGCATGATGACCCACGAAGGCAAACCGCGGTTCTACGTCGGGCAGGGCGCGTTCACGGAAGATCCCATTCCCGAAGACTACTTCGGCTGCGCGGGCGTCGCGCAGATTGACCGGCTGCAGGATCTGCTGCTCTATGTCGGCAAGAACGGCTACCGCCACCACGTCAGCGCCACGCCCGGCCGGTATGCGGCTCCCGTGGCCGAAGCCCTCGAGTACTACCTCAACATGAACGCGGCCCTGCCGCAGCGGGTGTGCGGATGAGCGGCGCCGCGGCTCTTGTCCGGCGCGCCTTCGAGCAGGGTCTGGTGGTCCCCGCATTCAATGTGCCTTACCTCCCGATGGTCGAGCCCGTCGTGCGGGCGGTTGCCGACTGCGCCAGCTTCGGGCTGATCGAGACCGCGCGCCTCGAATGGCACAAGTTCGAAGGGCAGGGGCTCGGACCCGTCAAGGCCGAGTTCGACAAGTGGGCGCGGCCCGAGGTGGGCCTCCACCTCGATCATGTGCCCGTGATCGACGAAGACGACCAACGCGTCGACTACCGGGCCATTATCGCGGAGGCGTTGGCCCTGGGCTACGGCTCGGTCATGGTCGACGGCTCGCGGCTCGCCCTCGACGAGAATATCCAGGTGACCCGCGAGGTCGCGGACCTCGCCCACGCCGCCGGGGTCCCCTGTGAAGCCGAGCTCGGCGCGGTGCTCGGCCACGAGGCCGGTCCGCCCCCGCCCTATGAGGAGATGTTCGTTTCCGGCCGCGGTTTCACCCGGGTGGACGACGCGCGCCGTTTCGTCGCCGAGTCCGGCTGCGATTGGCTCTCGGTCGCCGTCGGCAATATCCACGGCGCGATTTCCGGCGCCCTGCGCGACCAGAAAAAAGTGGAGGCGCGCCTGAACCTGGACCACCTGGACGCGCTTCGCGAGGCCACAGGGGTTCCGCTCGTGCTGCACGGCGGCTCCGGGGTGCGGCGCGAATACGTCCTCGAAGGGATCACGCGCGGCATCGCCAAGGTCAACATCGGCACCGAGATTCGCCAGGCCTACGAGCAGGCCTGGCGCGCTCACAACAGCATCGAGGCGGGCCAGGAAGCCACCTATACGCGGACATGCTGGGTCATCCGCGACTATTTCGGCATCGAGGGGACGCGGCACAAGCTCCTCTGAGCGCGCCGCGGCGAAGGGCCGGAAAAACCGGGGGTATCTATGAGCTTTCTCGGAATCGATGTCGGCACCACGGGGTGCAAGACCTGCGTCTTCCGGGAAGACGGCGCGCTCATCGCTTCCGCTTACCGCGAGTACGATGTTCGCGTGTCCCAGCCCGGTTACGCGGAGCTGGACGCGCGGGCCGTCTGGCGCGAACTCAAGGACTGCATCGCCCAGGTGAGCGCCGCGTCCGGCCGCGACCCGATTGCCGCGCTGGCCGTGTCTTCCCTGGGGGAAGCAACGGTGCCTGTATCGCGCGAACGCCATATCCTGGGACCGTCGCTCCTCAATTTCGACGAGCGCGGCGTGGAGTTCCTCGATGAGCTCGGCCGGCGTCTGGACGACGGACGGCTCTACCGCATCAACGGCAACACCCTCGGCAACCATTACGGCCTGACCAAACTCCTGTGGTGGAAGCAGCATCAGCCCGACATCTGGGACCGTGCCCACAAGTTCCTGCTCTGGGGGAGCTTCGTCTCGTACATGCTGGGGGCGGACCCGGTCGTGGATTACTCGCTCGCCAACCGCACCCTGCTTTTCGACCTGGACGCCCGGGACTGGTCCGGCGAACTCCTCGCGTGGAGCGGCATTGACCCCGATAAACTCCCCGGTGCCGCCCCCTCGGGCACGGTGATCGGTCAGGTCGCCAAACCGCTTGCGGACGAGCTGGGCCTGCCCGCAACCGTGGCGATTGTCACGGGCGGCCACGACCAGTGCTGCAACGCCACCGGCGCGGGCGTCCTGGGGCGGGGAGACGCCCTCCTCGGGATGGGCACCTTCCTGTGCGCCGCGCCCGTCTTCGAATGCCGGCGCGATCCCGAAGCCATGCTCCCGCACGGGCTCAACACCGAACATCATGCCGTGCCGGGCCGGTTCATCACGTTCATGTACAACCAGGCCGGCTGCCTGCTCAAATGGTACCGCGACACCTTCGCCGCGGCCGAGCACCGCGCGGCTCAGGAAGCGGGGGAGGACGTGTATCCCCGACTCCTCGCCGAAATGCCCGACGCGCCTGCCAGCGTCATCGTCCTGCCCCATTTCACCACCACGGGGCCGCCGGAGTTCATCTCCGATTCGAGCGGGGTGATGGTCGGACTGCGGCTCGAGACCCGGCGCGGCGAGATCCTGCGGGGTATCCTGGAAGGGAGCGTCTTCTACCTTCGTGAATGCCTCGAGCGTGCCCGGACCGCGGGCATCGAGGTCACCCGCTTCAGCGCCGTGGGCGGCGGCAGCAAGTCCGACGCCTGGCTGCAACTGACGGCGGATATCCTGCAGACGCCCCTGAGCCGGCCAATACAAACCGAAGCGGGCGCCCTCGGCGCGGCCATGCTCGCGGCGGTGGCGACCCGGGCCTTTGACTCGCTGGAGCAGGCCGTTGCGGCCATGGCCGCGCCCGGCCGCGCATTCGAACCCCGGCCGGTAGCTTCCGCCCGGTACGAGCCCCACTACGAGCGCTACACGCAGCTCTGGCCCCTCATGAAGGACTATCTCCGAAGCAAGCCGTAGAGTCCGCTCGAATGGATCGGACAAAACATCAGGCCCGGTTCGCCGAGGGAACCTTCACCAAGTCGGAGGACAGCAACGCGTACGCCCTTTGCAGACTGCACTCCCCTGGAATCGCCCGGGCAGGGCGCGCCCCAATGCCCGCCGCGCGGCCGCCTGTTGTGTTTTGCGCATTATCTTACTAAGATGAACCGCGTGAGGGACAGGACGTCCGCAGGCGCCAGCGGCCCCGGGCCGCGCGCCGGCGTTTCCAGTACACAAAGGGGCGGGTACTGCTTATGTCAAGAATGACGCACGCGAAACAGGAACGCATCATCGAAGCCGTGCGGCGAAATCTCGAAGGAGACGCCGCCGTGGAGTTCATTCGTGAGAGCGGTTTCGCCATGACGTCCGCGGGCATCGCCCGCCATCTGCGTTCCATGGGCGGACGCGGCCACGTCCAGGAATTGATCGAGAGCGACCTCAGCAATATCGAGATCCTCCAGCACTGCTTTCCCGAAGAGGACCTGAGCCACCTGCATGAAGCGCCCCCCAGCCAGCCCGAACTCTTCGATACCTCCGAACACACCGCCGCCGTGCCTCCGCCCGACCTGGCCACCCCCAGTATGTTCGACACGCGCAAAATCGCCCTGCGGCTGCCCTCGGACCTCTACGAGGCCATCCAGCTCGCCGCGCATGCCGAGAACACCAGCAAGAACCAGCTCATTGTCGATATCCTCACCTCGGCCCTTGCCCAGATGCCCAAGCTGCC
>JAAYAQ010000399.1 GCA_012719295.1 Candidatus Hydrogenedentota bacterium
CCGCCCTACGCGCACATGGGCTCCCGTAATAACCTCCTCGGCGAAAATGCACCCGAAGAACTGGTCAAGAATCTGTCCAACCACACCCAGGTGACCGCCCAGACGCCCCCCACGTTCCTGTTCCATACCGCCGACGATCCGGGCGTGCCGGTGCAGAACAGCCTGCTCTATTTCGGCGCGCTGCGCGAGCATGACGTGCCCGCCGAACTGCACGTCTACGAACACGGCCGCCACGGCGTGGGCCTGGCCCCCGATATGCCCGAACTTGCCACCTGGCCCGGCCTCTGCATTACCTGGTTGCGCGTGCGAGGGATCCTTTAGGAGACGGGCGCCCGCGGGCCGTCCCTCGGGCCAGCTCAGCGCAGATCTTCGCGAGTTTCCAGCAGCACGACCGCGTGAACGCTGATGGCTTCCCGACGCCCCTCGGGCCCCAGGCCTTCGTTGGTCTTGGCCTTGACCGAGATGCGCTCGACGGGCACACTCAGGCACTCGGCTAAGGCGTTGCGTATCGCCGGGATATGCGGATTCAGCTTCGGTTCCTGGGCTATGATCGTGGCATCGATATTGCCCAGACGATATCCCTGTTCGAGCACCATAAGATACGATCTAGCAAGGAGTTGAAGGCTGTCCGCGCCTTTATGCCGGGGGTCGGTGTCGGGAAAGTGTTCCCCGATGTTTCCGAGCGCCGCCGCCCCCAGTAGCGCATCCGTAATGGCATGCGCCAGGACATCGGCATCGGAATGACCCACAAGTCCCTTATCGTGTGGCACTTGCACGCCGCCAAGCCTGAGCGGGCGGCCCGGTTCGAGGCGGTGCAGGTCATAGCCTTGCCCGATTCGCATCACGCAAGTCCTTTAGCGATAACCGCTTCCGCGAGCGCCAGATCGTCCGGCGCCGTTATCTTGAAATTCAACGGGGTGCCCCGCACAAGCTTCACGGCCGCCCCCATCCTCCGCACAAGCGTTGCATCGTCCGTCGCCGCGAACCCCTGCGCGCGGGCATGCCGATGAGCCTGTCTAACCACTTCCACGCGAAAGGTTTGCGGAGTCTGACAGGCCCACAGCCGGCTCCGGTCCGGCGTGTCCACAAGCATATCGTCCAACCCGCCCATCAGGATGGTATCGGCACTGGGAATCGCGACGGTCGCCGCGCCGTGCTCCCGGGCCGCCTCTATCGAAGCCTCTATGGATTGGGGACTTACAAACGGCCTGGCGGCATCATGAATGACGACGATCTCCACTGTGCTGTCCAGCAGGTTGAGCGCGCGCTCGACGGATTCCTGCCGCTCTCTTCCCCCGGCGACAAACACGAAGTCGTTGCCAGGAAACGCGTTGCGCAAAACGGACTCAAACATGGGCTCGGTCCCGGGAGGAACCGTAATCACCGCGCGCGAGAGCAACCCCAGCGCCTCAAAACGGCATAACGTGCTTACCAACAAGGGTTTGCCGCCACAGAGCACCAGTGCCTTCGGCTGTTCGAGGCCCAGCCGAAGCCCCATCCCCGCCGCCGCAACAACAAGCCGCACATTCACGACAAGACGCTTTGGAGCTTCGTAAAGATCATGCGTCCGGCAGTCGTCTGGAGGACGCTGGTTACAACGACGGATACGTCTTTGCCGACGTGGTCTTTGCCGCCGTCCACCACGATCATGGTGCCGTCGTCGAGGTAGCCGACCCCCTGGAAGGCTTCCTTGCCTTCCTTGACGATGCGGACCTGCATCTGTTCATCGGGCAGAACGGCCGGTTTCAGCGCGTTGGCCAGGTCGTTGATATTCAGGACCTGCACGCCCTCGATCTGGGCGACCTTGTTGAGATTGAGGTCGTTGGTGAGGATCTTGCCGCCGTAATCGCGGGCCACCCGCACAAGTTTTCCGTCGACTTCCGCAATCTCGGTCGGGTCGTCCTCGACCACTTGGATCTCGACCAGATGGTTGTTCTCCTGCATGTCCTTGATGATGTCGAGGCCGCGGCGTCCGCGCGCGCGGCGCAGAACGTCCGGCGAGTCCGCGATGTTCTGGAGTTCTTTGAGGACGAAACGGGGAATCAGCAGCGGCCCTTCAACGAAACCCGTCTTGCAGATGTCGGCGATGCGCCCATCGATGATGACGCTCGTATCGACGACCTTGGCCTGGCCCACGCCGAACTGCCGCCGGTGCATGGCCTTCTTGAGGGCCTCCCAGTTCGACGCCATGGTAAGCCCGAGCGAAATCCCCACAAATCCGAAAATGAGGATCACCGACGTGTACATGAACAAGGTGACGTTGGGATCGGTCGGTTTTGTAAAATGGGTAATGTATTTGACGAGCCCATACCCGACGACCATGCCCAGCACGATGCAGAGGACCGCCGGAGCAATCTTCTCGAACACCTCCTGGGTCACGAAACGCAATGCCAGGATGACGCCCACCGAGATCGCGCCGCCCATCAGCCCGCCGAAAATGCCCCAGGGCACTTCGTCCTGCGTTTGAATGACGTCCTGACCGAGGCGGGTGTTCTGTTCCGTGGCGTAATCGTTGTAATTGTCGACCAGAAGAACCGCCCACAACGTGCCCATGATGACACAGGCAATCACAAAGATGATACGAATCGCCTTAATCATAAGTTACCTACCCTTACCTCTTCGCCGCCGGTTGGCTGTGAGACGTGCCGGCTATCCGGCGCTCCCGGGCCAAACCCGCGGTCTTTGTATATGAAAACCTCTGCAAATCCTGCCTTACACGGGCATCCGTTCGATGCACGCGCCTACCAGCTCCGTTAACTTGGGTTCCGCACCCGCCGCGGTCGCGATGATCTTCTCGATCTGGACGGCCTCCAGCGCATCGGGAAAACACTCGTCGGTAATGACCGAGAACGCCAGCACGTCCATACCGCCATGCACCGCCACAATCACCTCGGGCACCGTGCTCATCCCAACCACATCGGCCCCCATGCCGCGCATCATACGGTATTCCGCCCGCGTTTCGAGACTCGGGCCCGGACACGCCAAGTATACTCCTTTTTGGAGTTTAATGCCCTTTTCCAGGGCGACGGTTTCCGCCAGGTTCACCAGGGCCCGTGAATAGGGCTCCGACATGTCGGGAAAGCGCGGACCCAGCGCGTCATCGTTCGGCCCGATCAGCGGGTTGTCGCCCATGAGGTTGATGTGGTCCTCGATGACCATCAGGTCGCCGGCGCGGAACTGCGGGTTCAGGCCGCCCGCGGCGTTGAAGGCCACGAGCGTCCGCGCGCCCAGCGCGCGCATGACACGCACCGGGAACGTCACCCGGTTCAGCGAATACCCTTCGTACCGGTGGAACCGGCCCGACATCGCGACCACGGGTTTCCCGCCGAGGCGGCCGAGCAACAATTCCCCGTCATGCGATTCCACGGTCGACACGGCGAAATGCGGGATACAGTCGTAGCGCAGGCGGGCCTCCATCTCGATGCGTTCGGCGAGCCTGTTCAGCCCCGTCCCGAGGATAATCCCTACCCTGGGCTGCAGGGCGCATTCCGCATGGATGCTCTTGACCGCTTCATCAATCTGCTGGCGCAATTCAGACACTGGATTCTCCCCTGACATGAAACCGGGATCCCCGCACGCATATTACGTAACCCGCAGAGATTCTTCGACTTCTTTTCGAGTAATTCCTTCCACCACGAGCCGTTTCTCGCGCGATTTCTCGCCGCCGGCGATGCCGATCGCGCGCTTGGGTAAGCCCAGTTTTTTCGAGAGGAAGGCCTTCAGCGCGTCGTTGGCCTCGCCCTCGACCGGCGGGGCCGTCAAGGCGATCCGGATGCGGCCGCCGGGCTCCACCCGAACCTCCTCCCGGGAGGCCCTGGGCTGAACACGAACGGCAAGATACACCTTGCCATCCTTCTCCGTAATGGCGTCGACCCTCACAGCTATCCTTCCAGCCACTGGCCCATGGCCCGGAACTTCTCCTGCCGTTTCCGGGGAGACCACTGGTTCGTGTCGCAACCCTCCAGAAACTTCCGGATATGGAGGCGCAGGGTGTTGGCGGCTCCATCGGGATCGCGGTGCGCTCCCCCCGGCGGTTCCGGCAACACCTCGTCAATGACCCCGAGACTGCGCAGCGAATCCGCGGTGATTCGCAGGGCCGACGCAGCCAACTCCTTCCGTCCGGCGTCGCGCCAGAGAATCTCGGCGCAGCGTTCCGGCGGGCA
>JAAYAQ010000400.1 GCA_012719295.1 Candidatus Hydrogenedentota bacterium
CGGGGCCGTTTTGGGAATGATGATGACCACCGGCATCGGCGAACACAGGGCCGGCGGCTTGAAACGGTTTTCCGTCCCGCGCTAGATGCGCCGGTAGACCATTCCGGGAATGGTTTGTTTGCGGTCGGTAAGCACGGCGCCGAGGATGCGCCCCTTCGCGCTGCGGAGCACGTCCAGCGCGCGATTCACTACTTCGCGGCGCGTTTCGTCGGCTCTCACCACGATCACTACGCCGTCCGCGTAGCGGGCCGCGTTGATCGCATCGCCCGAAATGCGCACCGGGGAGGTGTGGAGCACAATGCGGTCGAAGCGCTGCCGCAGATCCGACAGCACGGCCTGCATCCCGCGGGATTCCCAGAGGTAGCCGGGGCATTCCGCATTCCCCCGGGACAGCACGTAGAGTCCGCCATCCTGGCCGAGCGTTTCCTCAAGGTCGGCCTGTCCCGCCACCAGGTCAGTCAGACCCTTCCGCGGGGCGCCTTCGGCCCGGTGCGGCGCGAAGTCGATGTACAGCACCCGCCATTCGGGATTCTCCGCACGGGCTTTCGCCAGCGCGGCGGCCACCGGCCCCGCCTGCTCGCCAGATACGGCGCTCGTCACCTCGATCAACTGGTTCGGGGCGCCCGCCTGCACGGCATCGATCATGGTGCTGAGACGCTGGGCTTCCCCCACATCCAGAGGCTGATGGCGCCCCGCCCGGAAAAACGACGCCAGCGGGGGCACCTTCAGATAATAATCCACATCCTCGGGCGTCTTCAGCCCATGATCCAGATACTCCAGGAAAAACGCCAGCGCAATGCCCCCGACGAGGCCCACCACCAGCGCGATCAACAGGTTTACCAGTTTGCGCGGGCTGACAGGATTCACCGCCACCGCCGGGTGTTCCACCACGCGAATGCTCGAAATCTGCTTGTCCCTCATCGCATCCGCGACAATCGCTTCCTCGCGCTTCTCCGTATAATACACCAGCGTGTCGGAGGTGGTATCGACGGCGCGCTGCAGGTCTTCCAGTTCCCCGTCGAGCTTGTTCAATTCCTCGATACGTTGTTGCAGATCCGCAATCTTCGCCTGGGTGGTGGCCCGCGTCGCCTCAATGGCTTCCGACAGCCGATCCGCGGCCCGGTCAATCTCGTTGAGAATGGCAACCACCTGGGGATGTTTCGGCCCCAGATTCTCGGTAATACGGTTGCGTTCGAGGAGAAGCTCGAGCAGCCGGAGTTGAAGCTCGGTCACCACCGTGTTCTCGGTCTTCCCCGACAACGTGGCGACCAGCACCTGGTCGGTCTTGCCCGCGGCGGCCTGCTGCGCGGCCTCCTGGCTTTCGGTCAGTTGCAGCAGCAGTTTGCGCGCCTCGGTATACTGGCTGAGCAACAGCTCCTTCTCGGCCTCCAGCGACACCACCTGGTGCTCGCCGCGGAACGCCTCGAGCTTCTGCTGCGCATCCGCCAGTTCCCGGTTCACCCGCGCCACCTGTTCCTCAAAAAACGCCGCGCTGCCGGGTTGGTCAAACACGTCGACGTGTTTCTGCCGGTACGCCTCAAGCAACGCCATCAGCACATCGTGCGCCAGTTGCGCGTCGCCCAGCCGGCACTGGATTTCGAGCACGTACTTCTTGTCGTCGGCCTTGACTTCGATGGCCTCCTCGAGCGCATCGATCGCCCGCTGCCGGGGATCCGGACGCTGCTTCAGCCGCAGCGCGTATTCGAGTTCGCGGATGCCGCGCACCGCCAGTTGCACGGGGCCCGTTCCGCGCTGCATCGCGCTGCCCAGATCCAGCTGGTCCACTACGTTCGCGAGCACGTCATTCGCGTAGATCAGGTCGATCTCCGAATACACGTCCTCCCGCGAAAGCTGCATCATCAGCGTTCCCGCCTCGGTATGCACCACCGTCGGGTCCGGCTGCGACGTTGTCCGCCCGCGGATCAGGCGCACCTTCGCCACCGACTCATACGTGGGCGGCCACACATAGTTGCCCGCCAGCACCACGCCGAACACCACCGCGATAAAGACCAGGATAAACGCCTTGCGTTTGAACAGCACCGTCAAGACGTCTCTGAGGAATATCTGCCGCTGGTCCATCTCACGCTCCCCTTGCAGTTCCCGTGCCCGCCAACCGCGCGCGCCGCCCGCGTTACGGGGCGACCACGATGCCGCCGGCCTGGAACGGCGTGACAACCGCCGTGGCCCCAATGTTGCGCGACTTGGTGTTCACCTGCTGTTCGTTCATGTAGTACGTGCCGCTCACGCCGAGGGTGTTGTCGAACGGCACGATCTGGTCGATGTACCGTTCCACGAAGATGTTCGCGCGCACCACCAGCTTCTCCGGCACGAATACAAGGTCGAACGGCTTCAATGGAATGTCGTTCTCCGTGTACCCCTTGCTCATGGCCGCGCGCAGGTTCGTCTTGAAAACATACGGTTTGCCGTCGGGGTTGCGGCGGATCACGATCACGCTGTTGAGGCGCCCGCTGTTGGCGGGACCCCGCGCCATGATCAGCGCCTGCAACGCCGTCGGGCAGCTGTCGAGCGGATAGACCCCCGGCACGCCGACTTCTCCCCCGACGTAGATCCGCGCGCCTGTCGCCTGAACCACGTCCACGGATATATCCACCGGATTGTGGATCAGGCCGTTGCATGCCTCTTTGAGCATGGAACGAAGCTCGTCCACGCCGTATCCCGCCGCCTGAATCTCATAGTCTATCCGGGGCACCGAGATCCGCCCGTCCGGACGCACCTTCGCCACCGTGTTCATGCCCGAGAGCACCGTATTGATATTGGGAAACACGACCAGGCCCACCGTGGGCGGATTCTTGAGCACCGTTGCCGCTTCGTCCGCGATCGCCTTCGACGCCTCGGCCACGGTCAGCCCCGAGATCTTCACTTCCCGCTCCAGCATGGGCAGGCTGATCGCCCCGTTGGGCCGGACCGTCACGTCGCGGCTGATGCTCTCGAGGCGGTCGACGTTCGCAAAATCGACGTTGACGCTGATCTGCGGGTCGCCCTGGATGATGCCGGTCTTCTCGTACAGGGCCGTCAGCCGGTCTTCCAGCTGTTTGGTGGTGAGGCCCGCGGCCTGCACGTCGCCGATTTCCGTGGCGCTGATCTTGCCGTCCGGGCGCACCGTGCGGTTCATGTTCAGCGGCCAGTTGCTCAAAAACGAGATCCCGAGGACGTCCCCGTAATCGATCACATACGCCCCCGGCTCCGTCGTGTCCGACGACAACCGCACTTCCATATTGTCGCCGACTTCGATCCGGTAATCCCAGGGCGCCTCGCTTTCCTGGATGTTGCGGACGTTAAAGATGAGTTGTACCTGGTCGCCCACCTGCAACAGGTAGGGTTCCGCTTCACCGCCCGTCATCTGCTCGACTTCTTCGGGCGTCAGTTCGCGGGTTTCGCCCTTCGGGTCGATCACACGGATGCCGGAGGACGTCTGGCACCCCAGCGCCGCCGCCAGGCATACCGCGGCCACCACGCCGCTCATGCTCCTCAGTACCGCGAATTTCATGAATCTCAGCCTCCCCAGCCCGCGCTGGCCGCGTTGCGGTCCTCCGATTCCCGGCCCGCCCCGTCCGCCTTGCCGCTGCGTCCCGGCAGCGGCGACAGGGTGGTCGGCTTTGGTTTCTCGCCGGCATACAATTTCCGCCCCGCCTCCAGACTTTCCCGTTGCAACGCGGGATTGTCAAACCGGATCCGTCCGGCCTGGCTCTCCTGGATGGACGTCGGGATCGGCGCGGGCATCAGGTCCGTTTCATTCAACACCTGCAGCGCATACGGGCCCGCATGATGCAGCGCTTCCCGCTGAATGCCCGCCGCCCGCGCGCCCAGCTCGTTCAGCGCCGAAAGCACCGTCGCCCGCGCGACGATCGCGTCGGCTTCCACCCGCACCACATAATCCGGGTCCACGCTCAGTCCTTCGATCGTAATCCGGTACCGCTCCCCGGGATTGCTCAAGTAATTGGGCGCGGACGGCTTCAACACCTCCGCGGTGATCTTCGCGAGATACTCCACGGTCTCGAAGCGGCCGGCCGTTTCACTGGACTCGTCGCGCGTCCGGGTGCGGGCCGTATCGCCGATGTTCCGGCTGCGGGTGGCTATCCCGATCTCGATCTCCCGGTGCCGCTGTTCGAGCAGCAGCAGGTGGCGTTCATCCAGGCGGAACCCGTGGTGCCGCACGGCTTCCTGTCCCCCGGCCCCACCCGCCGCAAGGAGGCAGACCACGCCGGCGGCCACGGCCAGGCAACGTCCTCGATGGACGCGCAGGGCCGCGCTGCCGCTGGTGCACGATGCTCGCCCGGTACCGGTCATGGCTCCCACTCGTTCCCTGTCCGCAGGGCCGCTCTTCCTCTTATACACCCGCATTGCACGGCAATGCGCGCATCCGCAAACCACGTCACGCCGGCAGGTCGTCGTATCCCCCCGCCGCTATCCAGTCTATCGTTTTTTTGAGGCCGTCTTCGAGTTCCACCGCGGGGCGCCACCCCAGAAGCTGGTTCGCCTTGGTGACATCGGCCAGCACGCGCTCGATCTCGCTCTTCGCCGGCCGGATCGCCTTATCGTCCTGCGAAATGACCACCTCGCGCTGCATCAGCTTCGCGATGAGCAGCGCCAGTTCGGCGATCGTGACCGCGCGCTTCGACCCGAAATTCACCACCTCGCCCACCACGCTGTCGTGCTCCGCCATCAACAGATACGCATCCACGATATCGTCCACGTAGGTGAAGTTGCGCGTGGGCGTCAGGCTGCCGAGTTTGAGTTCGCTCCCCTTCAGCAGCTGCAGAATGATGGTCGGAATGATCAGAAACCGCCCTATCCGGGGACCATACACGTTGAAAATGCGCACGATCGTCACGGGCAGCTCGTACGACAGGTGAAAACTCTCCACCACATTGTCCGCCGCCAGCTTCGACGCGGTGTAGGGATTGTATGCGCGGACGGGATGCGTCTCGCTGATCGGCGTGTCGCCGGCCGTGGTCCCATACACGCCCGCCGAAGACGTGTGCACCAGCCGCCGCACGTTTTCGTGGCGCGCCGCATTACACACGTTCAGTGTTCCGCTCACGTTCGTAATCACGGTCTCGTCCGGGTTCGAATACGAATACACCACGCTCGTGATCGCGGCCAGATGGAACACCGTGTCCATGCCGATGGTCGCGTCGCGCACAAACGCGCCGTCGCGGATATTGCCCCCGACGATCTCCAGGCCCTTGCGCAGATCTTCCGGAATGGCCGCCAGATGCCCGATGCTGCCCCGCATGTTGCCATGGACCATCGCGCGCACGTCGGCGCCCGCCAGGAGCAGCCGTTCACAGAGATGGCTGCCGATAAACCCCGCGGCGCCCGTGATGAGGACTTTTCTGCCCTGCCAGTCCATACCTGCTCCTCTGCCCCGGCCGAGCGTGCCCGGTGTGAACGCGGCACGGCCCGGCCGTTCCTTCTGAGTCTAATCCGCGAGCAGCGATTCGAAAAGCCGCTCGTATTCCGATACGACGTTGTCCCAGCTGTACTGGGTCCGAACCCGCTCGACCGCGTGTTCCCGGAACCTGCGCACGTCGTCAGGATGGTCGACCAGCCACTGCATCTTCGCGCGGCAGTCGTCCATATCTTTGCTTTTGAACTGCACCCCCGCCTCGGCCACGGCTTCCACGTTATAGGCGATGTCGCTCACCAGCACGCAGTTCCCCGCGCCCATCGCCTCGAGAATCGCCGGATGCGTACCGCCGACTTCCATGGCGTTTACGTACACGTAGGCGTTGGCCCGGAGGGCCCGGTAGACGTCGCCGTAGAGCGCCCCCGGAAAAATCACCCGCTTGTCGTTCGTGCGCGTCAGACGCCGGATGTATTCGTCGGCAAAGGGCGCGCTGCCCACCACCATCAGGTGCATGTCGGTATCGACCTGCTCGAACGCCTCGACCACCAGATGCGCGTTGTTCTCGGGCTCCAGCCGGCTCACGTACAGGAAGTACCGCTCCGGCTCGATGCCGAATTCCTCCAGCATTTCCCACCCGGCGCCGCGCTCCACAATGTCCGCCCCGTACGCCACAAAATCGCTGTCGCAGCCGAACCGCTCGCGGTAATACTCCTGGATCACATGCGAATCCGATACGAGCCGGTGCGGAAACCACGCCGCCAGGTGCTCCGACAGCCGGTAGAACGTCTTGCCGCCCCAGCCCCATTTCACGCGTTCCCACTCCAGCCCGTCGGGATTCATGACTACCTTCATCCCGCGCAGGCGCGGCATCCAGGCGAAACAACTGGTGGCGCAATTGCAGTACAGCACGACGTCTGCACGATTCAGCAGCACGTGAAACGTCGACAGCAACGCGTGCGAAAGCGTGTCAAGCGCCCGGGTGTGAATCGACGGCAGCGTGACCAGATGCACTCCCCGGTATTTTCGCATCGGCTCGGGATAGTTAAATCGGCGGCAATACACACACACCTCGTGCCCTCGCTCCGCAAGCCGAACACTCAGCTCTTGAGCGAACGTCTCAAATCCCCCGTAATTCGCTGGAATACCACGGGTTCCCAAGATCGCAATACGCATAAAGGTGTTAATTGCCCCCAATACATGCTGAATGCCCACGTTCGGCCCCGGGGCGGGCCTGCTGCCATGGCGCTAAAGTAAGAATACCACAGGCGATGCGCAATTTGTCAAC
>JAAYAQ010000401.1 GCA_012719295.1 Candidatus Hydrogenedentota bacterium
ACCTACGACAAGCGTCTGCGCGAAGAACAACTCCACCTCGACTGGTCGCGGCCCGCGCGCGAACTCGACCGGCTGGTGCGCGCCTGCGTGCCGTTCTCGCTGGCGCGCTTCACCCATCGAGGGAGGACGGTCTACGTATCGCGCACGAGCTGGGACGGGGAAGCGTCCCAGGCGCCGCCGGGCACCATCACACGCGCCGCACATCCCGTGCGGATCGCCGCCGGACACGGCCACCTCGTGATTGAGGCGGCGCATACGGCCACTGTTTTCGCGGGCTTGTGGCCGGGCCTCTTCAAGCGGCCGCGCGTCGGGGAAAGGCTCGGGTGACGTGGCTGCGCGGCCGATTACGATCATTGTCCCTGCGTTCAACCAGCTCGCCTGCTGCCGGCAGTGTGTCGAGTCCGTTTGCAGGCACACCGCCGGGCGGCCGTACCGTCTGATCCTCGTTGACAACGGTTCGACGGACGGCGTGGGCGAGTACTTCGAGAGCGTTCCCGGGGCGGTCGTGGTGCATTCCGAAACCAATCTCGGGTTTGCGGCCGGCGTTAACCTGGGGCTCGAACGCGCGGAAGGCCACGCGCTGCTGCTCAACAGCGACACCATCGTTCCGCGCGGCTGGCTCGATGTGCTTGAACGCGCGCTGTGTTGCGAAGACGATATCGGCCTGGTGGGTCCAATGAGCAACTGCGTCTCGGGGCCGCAACGCATTCCGGGACTCGAATTCGGCTCGCTCGACGACATCAACGCCTTCGCGGCCCGGCTCGCCACGGATCACGCGGGGCAGTATGAGGACGTGGACCGTCTCGTCGGCTTCTGCCTGTTGATCCGCGAAGAGGCGCTCAGGCAGGTGGGGCGGTTTGACGAAGCCTTCGGTCTCGGGAATTTCGAAGATGACGATTACTGTCTCCGGGTGCGCCGGGCGGGCTACCGCTTGCGCATGGCCCGCGACGCGTTCGTGTTTCATTACGGCAGCCGGACGTTTCTGGGCATGGGCATTGTGGGCGACCGGTGGTCCGCGCTGATGACCGAAAACCAGCGGCATTTCGCCCGCAAATGGGATGTGACCCCGCCCGGCCGGAAGGACGCCGTGCAGGAATCGCAGCAGTTGAACGCGCACGCGCGGGACGCCCTCGAAGCCGGCAACCTTCAGGAAGCGCTGACGCTGTTGGGCAAGGCGATCGGGGTCTGTCCCTGGTGGGAAGTGAACTTCAACGATCTGGGCGTTATCCTGTGGCAGTTGGGGCGGCACGACGAGGCCTACACCCAGTTTGTGCGGGCGGTCCGGCTCAATGCCGCATTCAACGACGCGCGCGAAAACCTGATGCAGGCCGCGGCGGCGCTGGGCCGGTTGAGCGGCGCGCGCGAAGTGCTCGGGGAAGCGGACGGGTAACCCAGGTGCGCTGGGGGGGAGGCGTCATTCGACATGGACATCGAGATCCGCGAGTATCGACCGGAAGACGAGGCGCAATGGATGCGCACGCATGCGATCATCATGAGCATTTCCCATGCCTGGAACTACAGCATCCAGCAGCGGCCGGTGTACAAGCGCCCTTCAACGTGCCTGGTGGCCGTCGCCGACGGCGCTATCATCGGGCTGACCGATATCGAGTATGACACGCAACCCGGTGAACTCTGCTTCCTCAAAGACAGCTGCGGCGGATACGTGCTCGAATTCGGACGTCTTCCGGAATATGCCGGCCACCAGCTCGGCGCGAAACTCATCGCGGCCTCGGTCGAAGCGTCGAAACAGAAGGGCATTCACCGGCTCGAATACTGGACGCAGGATCGCAACGCCGCCCGTTTCTACCAGCGCTTCGGCATGAAGGAGATCGGCCGGCATTGCCGGTTTCGCATGAAGCCGACCGAGGAAATCGAAAACCTCCTCGACAAAAAGTATATCGGGATCGAATACCTCTACGCGTGCTGCCTCGTCGAGGAGTTTCCTCTGATAAAACAGAAATACACGGTGATCGAGGATCATCCCCTCGAACCCCACGTCTGCATCGGTTACGAAATACGGTTCTAGCGCGCCCCTGGATGGTGCTGAGATGAAATCCCGGCACTGACTCACGCCGGCCGCCTGACGTGCCCCGGGCTGTTCTCTTGTTATTGAAGAGCGCCGGGCGCCAGCTCGGCATCCTTGTTTCTTGGAGCGCAGGCGTCTCGCCTGCATTCTTGTCCTCTGTGGACCCAGTAGACCCAGTGGCCGGGGTGGACGGGGTGGACGGGGTGGACGGCTCTGCCCGCGCGACTTCGCTGTAGTCAGTGCCACGGACGTAGCCTGCGTCGCGAAAATCGTCCGTATTCTCCGAACGACCCCGCAAGTGTCGAATTTGAGTAGCCGCGGGCGAAACCCGGGGATCGGGCGCGGCCAGATTCCGTCCCGTCAGGGAGGAAAGGCAACGGGATTAGCGCCGTGTCCACAGTGAGTCCCGTAGGGACGAAAGAGAATAGCCCTGGCTTTGAAGCCGAGGATCACCGGCATACACAGGTCAAGTCCCGTAGGGACGAAAGAGAACGAGATTAGCCCCCCGTACAAATGGAGTCCCGTAGGGACGAAATACAATAGCCCACCACTTCAGTGGTGGGAACCCCCGCATCCCTCCAACCACGAGTCCC
>JAAYAQ010000402.1 GCA_012719295.1 Candidatus Hydrogenedentota bacterium
CGACGTTCTTACCGTGGCCGGGCACGTGGTCTTTGCCGTCTTGACGGCGGTCGAATTGTGGTACTGGACGCGGCGCACCGAACTCGTGTCCGACAAGATGGCGCTCAGTTTCATCTCATCGGCATGGGGTCTGCAAGCGTTCTGCCTGATCGTCATCGGGATGTTCCTGCGGAGCCGGACCCAGCGGGTGCTCGGGCTGGCCTTCTTCGCGTTCACCATGGCCAAAGTCTGGCTCGTCGACCTCGCCGCCGTGGAACCCCTCTACCGCATCCTGTCGTTCATCGCCGTCGGCCTGCTTCTGCTGCCCGCATCCGTCCTGTACCAGCGATTCAGCGACCGGCTCGCCGGCGAACATGCCGGAGACGATGCGGCGGATACCGGGAACGCTCACCCTTCGTAACGATACCCCGCGCCATGCACGGTCCGGATCAGCCGGGGACGTTTGGGATCGGGCTCCAGGCGTTTGCGAAGCTGGGAGATGTGCTGGTCGAGGGTGCGGCTGTTGGGCACAAAATCGAGCCCCCAGCACACATCGAAAAACGCGTCGCGCGAAACCACCTCGCCCCGGCGCTCGTGGAGCAGTTGCAGAATGGCGACCTCGCGCAGGCTCAGGTCTATCGTCTCCTCGCCGCGCCGCGCCCGCAGCTCCGCGGGGTACACCGTCACGTCACCGAACGCGAACGGGCTCGCGGTTCCGTTGGCGGGACGCCGGGCCATGCAACGGCGCGTAACCGCGCGAATCCGCGCGACGACCTCGCGTACCCCGAAGGGCTTCATGATGAAATCGTCCGCGCCCAGCTCGAGCCCCACGACCCGGTCGATCTCCTCGGATTTCGCGCTGATGAAGATGATCGGCACGGACTCATCGTGTCGGCGAATGGCCCGGCACACCTCGTAGCCGTCTTTTCCGGGCATCATGATGTCGAGACAGACAAAATCCGGCTTCTCGCGTTCGAACAGGGCGAGGGTCTCAAGGCCGTCCCGCGCGGTGACGGCCCGGTATCCTTCCTCTTCGAGAATCTCGCGAAGCCCCTCGCGAATGTGGTCATCGTCTTCGGCGATGAGAACTTTCATGGCGTCTCCTCCGGATATGCGCGGGGCGCATGAAACGAGAAGGTGAAACAGGCGCCGGCGGGGGAATCATCGAGAACCAGGTCGCCGCCGTGGAGCCGCGCGAGGTCGCGGGCGATGGCCAGGCCGATGCCCGTGCCCGCGACCCCATCCGTCAGACGGTTGCTCACCCGGTAGAACGGCTCGAAGACGCGGCGCCGCTCCCGCAACGGTATCCCGGGGCCGTCATCCGCCACGGACACCGCGATCCAGTCGCCGTCCTGACGGCTGACGACCCGCACAAACGTGCCCGTCGACGCGTACTTTTCGACGTTGCTCAACAGGTTTCCCGCCACCTGTTCGACGGCATCGGCATCGAACTCGGCCATATGCGGGGCGTTCGCCTCGAAAATGACCTCCATCCCCTTCGCGCGGAGCGGGGCCGCGCAATGCTCGAGCGTGTTCCGCAACACCGCATCCACGACGCCCGGACTCCGCCGCAGACGCAGCGCGCTCCGCTGTTTCCGGCTGAACGTGAGCACATTGCCGATGAGGCGGCTCAACCGCTGGCTCTCCGACGTGATGACGCCGAGACGCTTGCGGATTCGGGGCTCGGCATCGTCCAGCTCGCCCTCCAGCATTTCGGCGTACATGCGGATGTTTGTCAGGGGCGTCTTCAGTTCGTGGGACACCTGGTTCACGAAACTGATGCGCTGCCCGGCCTCGCGCAATTCCCGCGTGTTCTCCCGGTAGAAATATGCGGCCAGCGCGACCACGGCGAGAAGCAGCGCCGCGGCCGCCGAAAAAACGTTGAAATACACGCTCCGGCCCATGTCGGGCGCCGCCATCCGGGCGGACGCGTAATGGTCGAGCCTCCACGAGCTCAACGGGGGACTCAACATCAACGACGCCCGCGGCGCTTCGTTCTCTCCCGGCTCGTACAGGCCCCACTGGTAGAGGGACTCGCCCTGCGCGCCGCGCAGCACGATGCGGCCCTCCGCCAGCGTGGGATTCCGCGGATCGGTAACCGGCAAGGCGTTGATGATCTCGCTGAGCATCCGGCCCCGGTTCAATTCAGCGCCGGCAATGCGGCCGCCGCTTTCCCGCCACCAGTAGAGGAGATTCACCCCGTTGCGCCAGAACCACGCGTACCAGCCGGAGTCCGCGGAAACGGCCGCGCCTTGTGATGCCGCAGCGCGGTAGCCGCTCTTCGACCCGGGTTTCGGGGACGCCATCTGGGCCGTTGGGCGCGGTGCGGATGCCTGCTGCGCCATCTGCTGCTGCACCGGCGCCTGCCCCTCCTCCCCCCGGGGCGGGAGTTGACGGTCGAGCCAGATGTCGCGCGTGCGTTCCAGAAACGCCCGCTCGTTGTCTGTCAGGGGGGCGGCCGGGACGGGATACACCAGAGCGCCAAGCTGATCCAGCACAAACAGATGGGAAACTTCAGGCAAGCTCGAACCCAAATCGCGCAGTTCGCCGGGGGATCGGTCCGCAAGACCCTGCAGTTGCAGCAGCACGCGGCTCTGCCGGGCCAACACGTCCTGAATGTCGGCGTCCACGTCGCGCAGGCGGCTCACCAGGAGTTCCTCCACGCGCAGCTGCACCATTTGCCGCTCGTTCCGCGCCATTCGTGCGCCGAGCCACGCCACCAGGGCCAGCGGCAGCGCCACGATCAGCACCAGCATGACGATCAGCCGTGGTTTCAAACCCGTCCCACTCCGCCTCGCGCGAATACGCGATGCCACAAAGGCGCACGTTCCCGTGACGCCGTTTTGCCGCGCCGACTGCGCTCCACGGTACCCCGAACCTGTCCCCCGCCGCAATCCGGCCGGAGGACAGGCCCGGGGGAAACCAGGGCGGCGCGGTTCATGGCTCCTGCCGCGATTGCGGCTGGTCCGCCTGCTGTTTCATCACTCTGTACTGATTGGATCGCATGAGCTTCCGCTGCCGCGCCCAGGCGCCGGGGTCGAGGTTCTGCGCGTCTATCTCGTTCGAGCCCGCCTGCGCCTTGAGTTTCTCATTGTGGAGTTGGATTGCGTTGGAATTGAGAAACTGGGCGTTGTCCAGCAGCGCTTCGCGCGCCTGGTCGATCTTGCCTTCGTCGCGCAACTCCAACGCCCAACGGTTCTTCTCCAGGGCGATCTGTTCCACCGCGGACGCCATGATGTCCTTGTTCACCGACGCCCGGGCCTCGTCCGGTTCGGCCGTAAGGCGCACCGCCACCTTTTTGAAGATCCGTTCGAGAGATTGGGTCTTCATGTTGACATAGGTCACGCCCACCGTGGCAATCGGCGTAGGGGAGGGGAGCAACAGGGCCTCGCCCGTGTAAGCCGGCAGTTCGACCTCGAGCAACGCATATTTCATCTGGCCGGCGTACAGCTGGTTGAGCCGGACCGTCGCGCGCTGGAGGGCAATATCCATCTCGCGGCCGAGCCCGCGAACCGGACGCACCCGCGCATCCAGTTCAATGGTCACGAGCACATCCTGGGCCACCACGGCGAGCACGTCGCCGAACTCGGCATCGAACACGCCCGCAAGCTCGGTTGGGGTCTCGGCGAACATGTGATTGCCGTCGCTGTGCATGGCCAACTGCGTCATCAGGTCTTCGTTGTACCCCAACCCGAGGCCGATGGTGGTCACGCTGATGTTTTCCCGTCCCAGCGACTGGCCCAGTTCCGCGAGATCAGACGGCGCGCTGGGACCGACATTGGCCAGTCCGTCCGAAAGCAGGATCACGCGGTTGACGCAGTTCTTGGAGTGGAATTTGCGCACCTCGTTGGCCCCGCGGCTCACCCCCGCGAACAGGGCCGTATTGCCGCCCGCGCGAATTGAACGCACCGTGTCGATTACCGCTTCCTTGTTGCTCAGCTTCGTCGCCGGTACAAGCACGTTCACCGTGGTGTCATAGACCACGACCGAGACGATGTCGTCTGCCCTGAGGCGCTGAATCGCCATGACGGCCGCTTCCCGGGCATGCTGGATCTTCTCGCCGCCCATGGACCCGGATTTGTCGAGCACAATGGCCACGTTGACCGGGGTGCGGTCGGCCTCCTCGACCTCGAATCCGGTCATCGCCACCCGCAGGTAGCCCGTCTGTTTCTCGCCGGCGAGAAACGCCGACTGGTTCATCGCCGCATCCACGGCGACCTGCTGTTCGGCGGGCGCGGACGCCGCGGTCACGGCCGCAAACAGCAGGACGGCAAGGTTCAACGCGTGCTGTGTCTTCATCGTGGGCTCCTTTCCCCCGGTTACGGGGTGTCTCTCTCGCTGACTGTAGCCCACCGTCGCCGTGCATGGGTCACCGGAATGCCATGCAACTGCAAAAAGAATGTAAAACCGCTAGGACCGTTTGGGCCGGGTCTCGGCGGCCTCCTGGACCTCGGTCCCGGTGAGTTCGCGGATGCGGATGTTGCGAACGGCGCCGGTCGTGCGCCAGGTGGCAATGCCCAGTGGCACCGACGGCTCGACTTCCCAGCGGATGTCGATGTCGCGGCCCTCGGTATTGACGTCGACCAGCGTCTCGTCGTCGATCCAGGCCTGAATGCGTCCCTCCGTCACCCGCAGGCGCACGGCATACCACTCGCCCTTGTTGAACTCGCGGTACCGGGTAGTCTCGTTGTTGGCGGCGTCGTTGTAATCAAGGCACGAGATGCCGCAGGTCGTGCCCCCCCATCCGCCCAGGATCAGCGAGCACGGGTCCTCATGCACGGGAAACGTGAGTCCGCAGAAGAAATCGTCGCCCGCCACGCGCATGGCGTCGAGCGTGATCTCGTAGTTCATCTTCGGAAACGGCCCGACGCGGGTGATCCCGCTCATGTCGTCGCCCTTTTCGAGGACGACTGCGCCGCCCTCGACATACACCGCGCCCGTCCGGTCAAAATCGGAGATGCGCCAGTCCCGCCAGCTGTCCGGCAGGCCTGCCGGCGGTTTGCACGCGCCGTCCAGGGTGGCGGTCAGGATGAAATTGGCGATCGCCAGCGGATCTTCGAGGCCCTGTTCGGGGGCGTCGCCCGGTTTCATGATCACGGTCAGGTAATACCCTTTTTCGCTCACGTACACCTTCTGGAACGCGCCGGTCTGGTCCGTGTACGGCCGTTCCGCGTCGTTGTGCCGGCTCAAATGCAGCAGGGGCGTCTTCGCTTCGGCCAGAGGCGCGGTCCGGTCGATGGGATTGCGTTTGGACTGCAGGGCCTCGTCCGCCGACGCATACCCGTGCGCCATCAGAAAGGCCTGCCACCGTTCCGGCTGGGCAGGCGTGGCGCCCGTGCCCGCCAGCCAGGGCTTGAAATCGACCACCGGACAATCCGCCACCAGGCACCAGACCCTCGGCGCGTTGTCCGAGGCCCACAGGTGCGCCTGCAGCGCACCCGCGCCGAACACCTTCAACGCCACCTTCTCGTGAAGCCCGTACTGGCCCGTCATGGCCGCGTACACAGCGTCCCACGCCTTCAACGACGCCGGGCTGCCATACGGATCAGGAAGCTCGGCCACCACCACATGAATGCCCCGGTTCAACAACATGGCCTCGACATCGCCCGGCTCGCCCGCGTCCAGCAGGAGCCAGGGCCGCGCATCGTGGGGCGTCTTCGGCGCATAGACCCGCACCGCGTGGCCGTCGATCGCGAACGCATGGAGTGCGTGCTCGCGCCACGGGGAGGCCTCGCCGGGCCAATCGGCGGCGACCGCCCAATCCGCCCCCAGGGCCAGCACCCCCACCGCCACTGCAATCACGCCCAACATTTGCCCGCTGCGTATGGCACTCTTCACCGAACGGCCCTCCTCTGGAAACAGGTTTTTCCGGGTTGCACCCGCATTTTCCGCACCATTGTACGCGATCACCGCGCCAAATGTCGGCACCGCATCCACAAAACCGGCGCGCTATCGTACCAGGTCATCATTCCCGGCGAGCTTCCAGACCACGCCGTCCGCGGACAGGAGCAGCGCGCGGCGGCTTCCCCAGTGGTCGGTCCGATAGAACCAGAAGGTGGACCAGTAGTCGTAGGAGAGAAAGAGCGCGCCTTTCCGGTCGATGGTCAGGCGGTGATAGAAGATGCTGTATTCAGAAAGCGGCGGCGCGACAAGCACCCGGGGTTCGGACCATGCCTCGCCGGGCCGCTTGACCATATGGGCGAGGGTAGCATAGCTCCCCGACGGGAAGTATTCCGTATCGGTCCGCCACAGGCGGAATACGAGATGGAGGGCATCGTCTTCATCGCAGACGAGGCCGACGTAGGTCTGGCGCAGGCCGGGTCCAACATCCTCGGCTTCGGTCCAGCCGCCGTGGGCGCTGTTCGGTTCCAGCGAGCGGGCATACTTGAACGTGCGGCCGTGGGTCCCCACGAGCACATGGAGAACGCCCTGGCTGTCCATGGTGATGCAGGGGGAATTGTGACCGTCGTTTGCGGGAGGGCCATACCCGATGAGCACTGGCTCGCCAAGCGCTGCGGTGTCCCGGTCCCAAGTGGCGGCGAATGTGGGCACGCCGGGCACATCTGCTTCGGGATCCGTCGCTTCGCCCCATACCAGGTGCACCCGTGAGCCCCGCGACACGATGGACGACGGGATGCCGGAGTGGCTGGAAATGCCGATGCACTGACGCGTGACCGGGACAGGCTCGCCCACGGCAACCGCGCCGTTGTCTTCGCGCGGGAGAAACAGGTCGAGATTGTTCAGGCTGCGCCACATGAGTTTGGGATCTTTCTCGGTGCGAACGAGGCGCACAAACGGCGGCGGTCCGGCCGGCGTGTTATGACCGGAGAACTGCTCGATGTCGAAGGACCCGTTCCCGGGGATCGGATACGCCTCGAAAACATCGCTCCCGCGCGGCAGCCGCACATAGACCGGCCGTCCATCCGCGGCGCCGATGAAATACCCATTCCCGGCCGTATCGAACGCCACTTTCGACATGCGCGCCACGATCGCGGTTCCGTCGGCGGTCTTCAAAGGCAGCGCCTGCCATTTCTGCCCGCGGACGGTCCACAGCGTGGTATCGGTGATGACGTACGGCCGGTTGTCGGGATCGAAATAGACCTGGTTGGCCGTGGGATACTCGGGCAGGTAGCCGAACTGGGCATTCTCGTGGCGGTACGGCTCCAATGTGATGGGCAGCGTCAGAGGGGCCGCGGCGGGCGCGGTGCCGGAACGCAGAGTCACGGCCGAATACGTGGTAAAGCCCGAGCCGTCGTCCGGGGTCGCGCGGAGACGGCACCGGTACGTCTCCCCGCCTTCCGGCATATGGCACGCGAGCTGCACTTCCCGCGCCTCTCCCGGTTGCAGGGTCACGCGGGCATCCGGCAGTTCGGGGAAACTGAACACACGAGCGGCAGACGGCTCGTGTTCCAGCGTCAGCGCGACGCTGCGCGGTTCGGCGCCATTGTTGTGCACCCGAAACGTGAGCGACCGCGATTCTCCGGGATGTGCATACACGACGCGGTGATACGGGCTGAGCAGCCACCGGTTTGCATGAAACGGAAACCATGACGCGGCCTCAGGCGTCCACAGCGACAGGTTGTTGTCGCGGGAATCCCAGCGCGTGACGCCGTCGATCTGAACCACCGCCTGGTATTTCGGGAAGTGCAGCCGCCACGGGACACTGGCGCGCGCGGCCGCCGCCACCTCATGCGTTGCCCGGCCGTCCTCCGTCACGGGAATCTCGGCCAGCAGGGCGTTTGCGGCATCGTACAACCGCAACGGCGCGGAGTCCGCGGGCAGGCCGGCCACTTCGATGGCAAACGCGGCGGCACGCGGCAGAAAACACACCTCGCCCTCACGTTCCGGGCTGTCAATGACGATGGGCTCTTCATGGGGGGCGTCGCGATGGCCCCGCGAGGTCTCCACGAGGTACCGCGGACAATTTGTCGTGAACCCCCAGAACGCATGGTCGCCATACCGGTCGTTGGTCACGGTGATGTTGACGCCATAGACGCCCGCGGCCTCCACGACGGTTTCCAGCCGAAGCCGCTGCACGGGCCCCGGCCCGCTCCCGGCCGCCTGCCCGTCGTCCGGAAGGTGCGCCTCCTGAATCACTTCCCGCCCGGGACCGAACAGGATGGCGCGGAGATGTGTCTCGATCTCACGGGTGTTCTTGTCCTGTTTAACGATCTCCACGGTAAGCGGTCCCGGTGCGGCGTACAGATACAGGCCCCCCGCCCCGCCCAGGCGCAGGGCCATCGGTTCGGCGGCGGATATCGCTTGAACCGCCCTATCCGGGTTCTCGGAGGCGTCGCTCCTGTGCTGCATCACGAGGAGCACGGCCAGGCTGATTACGAGAAGGCGTCGCACGGGCAGATGTCCTTTCGATAACGTGAGCCGAAGAATACCCCGGCTCGCTTGTGGATGTGACACCCACTCTAGCACGACCGGCCGCCGGAATGCCCGAGGGCGTGCGCCGTGATCCGCCCCGCACGTGTGTGGAAGATTAGAACCGCCAGGGGACCGGCAAGGGCGCCGCTCCCACACCGGACAAGAACGGGGACATGTTCCAAGCGCCGTCCCCGGCGCGACAAGGTGTCCCCGGTCGAACCGGATGGGCAGCCACGGGGGGCTGCCCCTACAGGGGGGGACACGATCCGCACAAGAATTTTGAATCTCGGTGGCGCTATTGTCTGCCGTCCCTACGGGAATCAATCCGGGCGCGACGTTAGTCCCCGGGTTGAAACCCGGGGCTATTCTCTTTCGACCCTACGGGACTCAATCCGGGCGCGACGCTAATCCCCGGGCTAACCCCCCGGCGACTCACATTCGACACCTTCGGTGTCGTCCAAAAGACGCGGGCGATGTCGGCGACACCGGC